>JAICIM010000269.1 GCA_025928885.1 Ktedonobacteraceae bacterium
TAGAGATGATTGCAATAAGTCCAGACAAAAAAAGACCTGGATGAGGCTATTTTTCTGCTATGCTCATTCAGGTCTTGCGGCTGTTTTTCTATTGTAGAGCGTTCCCGACAGGAATTGAACCTGCGCACCCGGTTCCGGAGACCGGTGCTCTATCCACTGAGCTACGGGAACTTCAATGGAGATAATAGCATACTTGCCAACGACTTTCAAGCCACTTCTCCATTGATTTTTGCGTTTTAACGAAGAATTGCCGCCTTTTTTTAAGGTTTAGAGTTTAGGGTTCATCTCCGGTCTCGGCAACCTCACCGATCTCAGGAATCTCACCCTCATTTTGTACATCAAAGAGCCGAGCAAACTCCGGCGGTAGCTGGGAGCACATATCCTCTATCTCACCCATCGAAACGGTCTCGGCGATCAACGCCAGCACAATGCGTGCATGATAATCAGCATCAACAAGGTTTACCCCCTCACGCCTGCTCACGCGATAGAAGAACTCATCCAGTGAAAAGCTTTCTCCTCGCTCCTCGTTAGTCAATTGCAGATACAGCTCAAGCTCAGGCGGAAGTTGCGCCGCGAGGTGCTCTGCCTCATGACCTTCTAACCGCTCCGCTAACGTTTCAAGCGTGGCCCGCGCTGCCAATATCGCTTGCTCCGGGGTGGCAAGGCTGGCACGATTGCGCACTTTTCCAATAAACTCTTCATATTTCATATGCTACTCCTTCTCTTCAGCAGTGGCATGGTCTCACACTTTCTCGTCTCTTCCCTATTTGCACGATCCCTTATGCTGAAAAGTTTCTCACAGACACAGCCGCTAAACCACACAATACACGCGCAAACTTCTATCAAGCTATAAATTTATACACCTTTCTAGCTAATTGCTTCTTTTCATATCATAAGAATTATGCATTTATTGACACTCATTATTTTTAAGAATTTACAAATATGGTCTGTTGATGGTATTGTAAGCTTCTTGAGAATGTTGTAGGGAGGTCTTTACTATGGCACTACCACCACCATCCCGCCCGAATCGAGGCGGGCTTATCAGCAGTTATCTATCTCAGCGACCAACCACGCCTCTATCCAGCAATGCTACACAGCTCGCGTTTGAGGAAGCGATCATTAGCCCCGATACTCCCACGGTAGTTGATGAGGCAGCAGCACCCAAATCTGCTCTCTCAGCAAAGAAATTGCCCATCACTCGTCTATTTGCCGTTGCCCTCGTACTGGCTCTGGCTATCGGCCTCTATTTTATCTGGAGTCCCGCCCCTACAGCCACGACCATTCCGCCAGTGACGCAACAGAACATTGGAGCAGCAACAACTACAACTGCGGGGGCGGCAGATAATAATGCTGATGCCGCAACGAACCACGCAGCTACCAGCAGTGGCAGTATTCAGGTCTATATTGTAGGGGCGGTCAAGCGGCCCGGAGTCTATATGCTCTCTGCCGATGCACGCGTCTACCAATTGTTGCAAGCAGCGGGCGGTCCATTAGCCAATGCCAATCTTGTCTCATTAAATCTGGCCGCCAGATTAAGCGATGGACAGGAGGTCTATGTCACATTACTGGGCGAGAAGCCGCCCAGCTATACCGGCGGCGTCCCCGCACCGAGTGCCTCCAACAACGATACAAGCAGCACAACCGCGCTCGTCAATATCAATACAGCCAGCGCTCAGGAGATGGAACAAAAGCTGCACATCAGCAGCACGACGGCCTCGACAATCATTACCTACCGCACCCAACACGGTCAATTCACCTCTGTCGATCAACTCAATGGAGTCGTCAGCAAATCCATCTATGACAAAATAAAAGGAGCGGTGACGGTATCATGATGATACACGATAAAGAAGCGGTCCTCGTTCCGCGAGGAATGCTGCTGGTGGTAATCGGGCTGCTCTGGCTGGCCGGGATACTCCTCGGCTCCTTCATCACCATGCCTCCGCTCGTTTTCCTGATAGGCGCTGGCATGGCGCTGATCCTCTGTTTCCTGCTCTGGCATTTCCAGCAGGAGAGAATACTTCTGCTGCTCCTTTTCTGTCTGCTCGCCGGTGCGTGGCGCTATAGCATTGCTCTCCCCGCCAATACACCACACTCTATCGCTGGCTATATTGGCTCTCCATCGCTACAAATACGTGGGGTGGTCGCTGACGAACCGCGATTATCGGGGAGAAGCCGCATACTGATTATTGCGGTGAATCAAGTCAGCAGCGATGGTGGTACATCGTGGCGGGAAGCTGCCGGAGCCATTGAGGTCTACTCTTCTGGCACCACCATCGAGACCCCTTATGGTGCCAACTACGACGATAATGTAGAGCTACAGGGAAAACTACAACCTCCCACCCCACAACCTGTCCCCGCCATCGTTGCAAGCATGGCCTTCCCTCGCATCTCAGTCCAGGGCGCGGGAAGCAGCCTCCCCATCGTCTGGCTCTACCATCTACGCATCCTGCTTGCCAACATCATTGCTCAGACGCTCCCTCAACCAGGGGCTGCGTTGCTCATTGCCTTGCTACTTAGCCTGCATACTCCGGCGCTTACCCCTCTCATCCCGGCATTTAACGCCACCGGCACAGCACATCTCATCGCCCCCAGCGGCTTTAAAGTCACGATCCTGGCTGGTATCATCGGCAATACGATGTCATTGATGGAGAAAGCGGGCAAGAAACGACGAAAAGCAAACAACCTTCTCCGCTGGGTTACAACGGCTGCCACCGTTGCAACGATTCTTGCGTATACGCTACTGAGTGGTGCTGGCCCGGCAGCTTTGCGAGCAGGCATCATGGGAATTCTGCTGGTGGTGGCACCACGCACTGAGCGGGCATATAACATGTACACGGCCATGTCGCTGGCAGCAATCCTCATCAGCGCCATTGATCCTCTGGCCCTCTGGAGCGCAAGTTTCCTGCTCTCGTTCCTGGGAACGCTCGGCATCGTCATCCTCACCCCCTTTTTTGAACGGCTGCTTCATCCCATGCAACGCCTCCCCTTTGGACATACACTGGTGGAAATCCTCGCCGTCACGCTTGCCGCTCAAGTTGCCACATTTCCCATTATCGCCATTGTGTTTCAGCAACTCTCTTTTATCGCACTGCTCGCCAACGTCTTGACAGTCCCGCTGCTGGGAACATTTCTCGTGCTGGGCCTGCTAGTGAGCATAGGTGGCCTCATCTTTCTCCCGTTGGGCATGCTCTGCGGCTGGCTGGCATGGCCGTTTCTGTGGTACCTCAATATTGTCATAGCGATGTGCGCCGCCATCCCAGGGGCAGCTATCCCTATCAATACGATGAGTGGTGCCGTAGCGTGGGGCTACTATATCGTTCTGGCAGCTCTGTGCATCATCCTCTTACGTCGAGACGGTACTATAGCCGCCAGACAACATACCAGTACAAAAGTATCGCCCTCCTCACAACGCATATTACGCCTCCTACAGATAGGTGGTGCAGCCCTCATCATCCTGGGAACGGGAGTGAGTATGCTGACCCCTCAGAGCAATGGCAAGTTTAGCATCAGCTTTTTCGATGTGGGACCAGCAAGATCTGTATCACAGGGGGAAGCTATTTTCATCCGTACGGCCCAGGGTCAAACAGTTCTGATTGATGGTGGCTTAGATGCAGCCTCGCTCTCCCAGGCACTGGATAGTCGCCTTCCTTCCTGGCAACGTACGCTTGATGTTGTAGTGCTCACAGCAGCGCGGCCAGAGCACATTACGGGCCTCCTGGATGTTATCCAACGCTTCCAGGTTAAAGAAGTGATAGATGCAGGTATGCTTCATCCTAATACAACTTATGCACTCTGGAGACGTATAATTAATGAACGCAACCTGCGCTACTTATCCGTGACAGAGGGTACAATCATTCCAATAAGTGCCGGGGTGGCGCTACAGATATTGTGGCCGCAACGCCTGCACAAAGGAAGCAACGAAACCCGGGACAATAGCCTGATTGTACGCATAGAAGCACCAGGGGTACATGCACTGTTACTGGGAGCCGCTGCACAAAGTCAGTATGCACTGACGGGACTATTGCTCGATCTTGCCTCAAATTATCTACAAGCGGATATAGTACAAATAGTAGGAGCGATCAATAAAGCGTATCCAACAGCGCTACAGGATGTCTTGCACAAAGTTCATCCAAAAGTCCTGATTATCACGCCACCGGCGGTGCGGGCGAATCAGAGCAAGGAGGGAGAGCCAATCGCCTCCAACCCACTGCCCTCAACCGAAACGAGCTGTCAGGTGCTTCAAACCGCACAAACCGGCACGGTAGAGATTGCAAGCAGCGCTGGTGGTTGGAATATGAATATATTGTAATCGATATCACTCTATCAGCGTGATATCATTACGAGCTAATAAAAGATTTACATCTATCGTATTGAATTAGAAAGACTCGTCAGACATGATCTGCCAACGTTGTGGAAATGATGTGCCGGAAAATAGCTCGATCTGCCCGGCATGTGGAACCGTTATGAGCGGTGGGAAGAAGAGCACACAACCATCAACCATGTATGGGCAGTTCCCACAACACGAATTTGGTGGAATGCGCTCATCAGAGCAACCCGATGCATCCCATATCGTGCCACCTTTTCCACCAGGCACGCCACCACATTTTGCTCAACAAGCGGGGGCAGGGAGCGTACAAGGTGCTCCACCCTATTATCAGTCCAGTTCGCAGCACGGACCAGGATACCATCCGCCTTTTGTCAATAACCCGACACCATCATCCTTTAGCAAGGATACCGCAATGGTGACTGAATTTATTCTATCGCTCTTCGGACTATTCGGCGTCGGTTGGATCATAGCTGGATCGACGGCAACAGGGATTATTCTACTTATTGGTAGCATTTTCATCTACTGGCCGTTGATGATAGGGGGAGTCATTCTTACACGCGGCTTTGGCCTGCTCTGTCTCGGCCCCATCGCAATAGGGGCAATCATCCTGAATACACTGCTTCTTATGATGACCTTGCGCCGTAAAACTGCCAGATTCGCAGCTCCCCCACCATCGTCGGCCAGGAATTATCCACCTTTCTAAATATGTGTCAGATACACCGACTCATGACGTTCTCGAACAAACACGCAACGAGGCTTTATTTCGGGAACGCGAGCCGGCGATATTTTTCCTTCGACTCTAACCATGCCTCATCAGAAAGGCCCAGTTTCTCGCGCAACGCGTCCAGCGAGGTGCCTGATCGCAACTGCTCTACAGCAAAAATATCGCGCAATAGTTGCAATGTGACGCGTTTCCTGATATCAGCTTCCTTTACAGCACGTGCCAGAATATAATTCAAGTTGCGATCCGTGCATTCAAACACAGCATCAGTGAGCTGATAGGTCTCCTGATACTTTTTAAAAATCGTCGTAAATTCGGATGGCAGAGCCAGGCGACGTTCGCGATGCTGTTTCCCGGTGGTCGCAGGAAAATGCACGGTAATTAAAGGGGTCTGTGGATCGGTCAGGTCGATATGACGAACTTTTAAGCCCATCACTTCCTCTTTTTTCAAGCCAGCCAGCAAAACGAGGTAGACCAGCGAATGACAGCGTGGGTCTCCCGAGGCAGCCGCAATCAGGCGCTGTACTTCATCTTCAGATAACAGCTCTGGCAGAGGAGGCAGCGGGCGCTCTAGCGTCAGACTCGCTGAAGGGTCCTCACGAATAACACCTTCATGGGCCAACCAGGAAAAGAAGTTTTTAAGGAAAGTGATACGGCGTGCCATCGTTTTCGGTGCCGGAGTATGATCCGTACCGAATTTCAGCTTCATCAGCCAATCCGTCAATGTTTCCTTCGTGACCCGCCCAACAGGCATATCGTGACCAACATGATCGCCGAACATTTTCAGATCAGAAAGGAAGCAGGTGATCGTATAGTTCGACTTTCCCCTCAACGTCAACTCCTGCCGATAAGGTGCGGCACAGGCGACCAGACTGGATTGATCGGTGAGCAGATGAGTAGATACTGGCGAAGGCAACATTGTCTCCACCTCATCATGCGCTTCCGCAACAACAGTTGAAGTCCCAAAGAGACTCGATTCCAAAGCGGAACCACCCTCCGTGCGGACTGGTTCTGGCTGCGTTTCCTGCCTGGAGTCCTTTTGCATGTAACACTCCTTAGCTATCTATGTCACTCAAACATCACTACGCTTTTCATTATAGCAGAATCGGCCCATCTGGTACAGAGAGTCAAGAGAACAGAGGTTCTTCTCTCTCGTAGTTTCATACACCTCTCACAGCAAAGCTGATTCTACTGATAGCTGAAAACCTATTAAACGGAGCAGAAAAGAACAGGCAACAGGAGGTGGCACCAGCAAGACAATCCGTAATATCTTTACGATAAGCCTTACCGTAGAGGATTTCTGGCAATCAGGATAGCATCTTGCCGCTAAAACAACACCTCGTGAAGGGGCATACCTTCACGAGGTGTTGCAGGCATATCCTTAAAAGCCTGGGATATCTATTGTGAGGCAACAAGCCGATTACAAATCATCATCCAGATCTTCTGGCTCTAATTCGTCGTCGTACTCATCATCCTCATCTTCATCGTTATACTCATCTAAATACGCGAAATCCGAATATTCAGCTGAGTAAGAGTCTTTGCGAATCTGAATCGTGGGTGTTATGGCTGGGAAAGGACGCAGGCCACCAGGATTTGCTGGCCCTTCCATTTTCGCCTCATAAGCAACGGGAGCGCCCTCTCGCACCAGGACCTCCTCACCCATTGCCACCGACTCGAAACCCAGACGGCGAAGATCCATGACCATACCAGGCCAGATATCTTCCGCATCAATCGCCCACCATTCACGTCCCATATAGCGCACAGGCCGTACGCGCAAAGGTCGGTTGAGATCGCCCAGAACAGCCAACAATGATTCTCGTTTCCGTTCGGTCTTTTTCACGATGAAAACCGTCCCTTCTTTACTAAAACACCATCACAATTTTCTGCCTACCCCAGTCTCTGCTCATTCAAAGATTCCTCTAGCGATCTCTTCCTGCTCAGGCCACAGCAAACGGAAATATTGTGTACTAATTTCATACGATACCACATAAACTATGCTGTTTGCCAGTAAGATATGCCAGTGTACACAGTAAAACAGCACAACATATAGACACACATATATATAAATATAAACACAATTGCCCTCGCTCCTATTTCATCAGCTGCAAGCAATCTCATTGACAGGTGGCCGAAAAGTATGCATACTGCATATAGTTCAGGTATAATAGCAAAAAACATATCCTTTCATAATCCCATTTTTCCAGGAGGGCATGGGCAATGAAACGACCGAAAAGAACGTTCAGAATGCTCTCAGATACAACGCTGCGCCGACTCCGCAGCACTCCCAGCTATTTCTTTCTGATGTGGCGCTGGAGTATGTGGCTCTATGCACTTGTTCTCATTGTAGGATCACGGGGAGCATATACGCAAACAGCCGCCTATCGGATCAGTGTGGTTTTTCTCTTTATTACCCTCGCCCAGACGCTCATCGTGACCCTGTACGCGCCGGTCGTGCAAATTCTTGTTCCCCATATCAACACCTTACCATTTCTGCGGCGATTACAGGCAGGCAAGCGGCTCTCGCTGCAAACGGAAGAGGAAGACACCGGCATTCTAACCCCACTCACGCACATCCGTAATCCTTACTGGAACATCGCCATGTATGGCCTGGATGTGGTGATTTGCGGCCTTGCCACCTATCTCACTGGCCCTTTTGGGCTAGCCCCCAGCTTCGGATCATCTTCCCCTTTTTATCGCTACGGCATGTCAACGGCCTTCGCCGCTGCGCTTGCGTATCGCTATCCTGGCGCCTTCACTGCGGCTATCGGTTACGATCTCTTCATTCTCCTGGGCATATTCTATCCACCATCGTTACCGCCATCTGGTCATATCTATACTCCCAACGTCATCGATATCGCTGGCTCGCTAGTCGATACACCAGTAGCCGCGCTCTGTGCCGCATTCGTCGTCACTCTGCTGGCAAGTTTAACGCATAGCAAACGCCAGCTCCAGGCAGATGTACGCCGGCAACGCGTCCTGCTGGATGTGGGCGATACCATTGTCCGCGAGGCTAGCGATTGGCAGCGACTCCTGCAAAAAAGCGCCGAACAGCTTTGCAAGGGTGGCCCCTTCCAACGCCTGATCGTAGCACTGATCACCAACCACCACGAAGAGGCCGCTCAACAACACAGCCTGGCTCCAATCGATACGCTGCTTGAGAACCTGATCGAGATAGATCACTCAAATGGACTCTTACCAGCAAGGAGCAACATGCCCTTAGCATATGTGATACACACAGGAGAACGCTATATAAATTCCACTGCTATCGATACTCCAGCATATTATGACTATAAGCTATCTCAACTGTATCAACCGATTATTCGCGAGGGGCAGGTACGCATGATCCTGGGCGTCGAAAGCTTGCGCATGACACCATTTGATTATCGCCAGATCAACTTTTTGACGATTGCGGGAACGCAGCTTTTAATCGCACTGGAAAATATCCGCCTGACAGAACAAATGATTCAGCTGGCGGCAACGGCGGAGCGTGGGCGCATTGCACGTGAAATTCACGATGGGGTGGCTCAGCTCGTCTATATGTTGAGCCTCAACGCCGAAACGTGCGCAACGCAGGCCAATCGCATTGTAGAAGCTTCCGATGAAGACGCGGAAGTGATTGAACCGTTGGCGGCACGCCTGGATAAAATGGTAACCATCTCCAAACAGGCATTGTGGGAGACGCGCAACTATATGTTCTCCCTGAAACCTCTCATGATCGGACACACTACGCTGGCCCAGATGCTGACCAATCAGGTGCGAGAGTTTGAAACCATCAGCGATCTACCGGTCCGCCTGGAAATTATAGGCAGCGAAGCAGAGCGAGGCGCGAACGGGCGCGATGGACATACGGCAGCACAGGTTGGCACGGCCATTTTTCGCATTGTACAGGAGGCGCTGACAAACGCTTACAAACACGCCTCGGCAACCGCACTACATATCCGCCTGCACTA
>JAICIM010000442.1 GCA_025928885.1 Ktedonobacteraceae bacterium
GTCGGTTGGGTTTGTGGTGGGGGCTGTTTCGGGCCCGTGTCACTCCCCCCTCACGCCCCCCCCCCGCCCTACCCTGCCCCGCAACTACGAAATATCGGGAGAGTGAATGGTGAGTAGAGGGGTTCCACAGAGTCGAAGGAATGCAATATGAGTCAGCAAGAATTTTATCAAGAGCCGGAAAAACGTAGTAGACGAAACAAAGAACAAGAAGCGTATTATCGCAAAAGTGGCGAGGTGCCGAAGGAAGAGCATCCGTCAACGTTTGACGATGTGGTTGAAGAGGCACCGCCCTATGCCTATCGTGCGCAGGATGACCGCCGCTCATCATCACAGGCTCGCTCTCGTGAACGTTTCGCGGCTGGCCCTCCACCAGCGCAGCGCTACGGTCCCTGGTATCGGCAGCAAGCACGGCTACATCAGCGAGCGACCTATGCATCGCCCTGGCAAAACCCGGTGATCCGCTGGTCAACCATCATTCTGGGTATTATGATGCTATTGCATATCCTACCCTTCCTGGTCTCTATGGTGCTGGTGATTCTGGGTGTGCTGGCGGTTGCTCTCCTCCTGCCCATTTTTATCATTGGTGGTGTACTGGCGGCACTGGCTGTTATTACGCTGATTGTTTTGAGGATGCTGGGCATTCCCATTCGCTGGAAGCGCTTTCGTGCTCGCCGTTTTGAGTAAGGGAAGCAGGAAAGATTCTGTGCATTGACAGTGCTCCCTGGCTCTGTTAGAGTAAAAACAAATACAACGGATTAAGAGAAGAGAGATTGTCAGACTACGCGAGAGAAATAGAAAAAGATATTGATCTGACCGATGTACATGTATTGCGCTCCTTGCTGCTTTCGCATGGTACACGTCCAAATAAATCCTTCGGGCAGAATTTTCTTGTCGATCGAGGCGCTCTTGAGCAGATCGTGGCGGCGGCAGAGATCACGCCCGCTGATGCTATTTTAGAGGCCGGTGCGGGAACCGGCGTGCTGACACGAGAACTGGCAAAGCATGCGCGGCGTGTGGTGGCGGTGGAACTGGAGCGGGACATGCTGGCGCTGCTGGCGAAGACGACGCGGGCTTTTACCAATATTGAAGTGATCGAGCGCGACCTGCGCTTTGTTGATCCCGCCGAACTTTTCGGGCAGGAACCCTATAAGCTGGTGGCGAATCTGCCCTATTATATTACGGCACCAACGTTTCGGCATTATCTGGAGAGCGAGAACCCACCGCGCTTGCTGGTGGTTATGGTTCAGTTTGAGGTAGCACAGCGCATCACCGCCGCACCGGGCGATTTAAGCCTGCTGGCCGTCAGCGTACAGTTTTATGGGCGACCCAGCATGATTGCCCGGGTTCCGGCCCGTTCTTTTTATCCCGCGCCCAAAGTCGATTCGGCCATTCTGCGCGTCGAGGTTGATCCCCAGGTAAAGCTCTCTCATAGCGAACGCGACCGCTTCTTCCGCGTCGTGCAGGCCGGTTTCAGCGAACGCCGCAAGCAGCTGCATAACTCGCTGACACATGGGTTGCATCAAAAGAATGAGCTGGTGCGGGAATGGCTGGCGCTGGCCAATATCGATGCCAGCCGTCGCGCCGAGACGTTGAGCGTTGATGAATGGTTGCAGTTGTGGCGGGCAATAGAGCAGGCATGAGCCGCGACAACCGCAAGGGATTGTCGCTACGTATTTTGTGCTATCATAAGATGGGTAATGACGTTTCGTGGGAAATTTTCAGTGATCCGCAACCCTGGTTGTTGTGTCACGTTTAATAGTTATATACGTTGAGAATATTCAAAAGAGCGGGTAAATAGAATTTATGGCAACGCAGGAGCAGTTCTGTGAGAACTGTGGGGCAGCGAATGTATTGACGGCTCGCTTCTGCCAGTATTGTGCCGCGCCGCTTCCATTCCATCACACCACAGGCTCTCTGCCTGAACAGACGTTGTTAAACGGTCGCTATGAACTGATTGCTCGTATCGGCCAGGGCGGAATGGGGGCGGTCTATAAAGCAGTCGATACTCGTTTTGATAATCGCCCTATCGCAATTAAAGAGATGAGTCGCGCCGGTTTGTCTTCCACCCATGCACAGGAGGCGGAAGATGCTTTTGAGCGCGAATCAAGCTTGCTTTCAAAGTTGACACATCCCAATCTGCCTCGTATTTATGACCATTTCACCGGCAACGAACGGTCCTATCTGGTCATGGACTTTATTGAGGGGCAGACGCTAGAAGAATATCTGGAGAAGGAGAGCGGCGGCTCGATCTCCCTCGAATACGTCCTGTCCTGGGCGCAGCAGTTATGTGATGTGCTGGACTATCTGCATAATCAGCAGCCGCCGATCATTTTCCGCGACCTCAAGCCATCGAACGTCATGATTAGCAGCGGCAAGCATATCTTCCTGATCGACTTTGGTATTGCCCGCGTCTTTAAGCCGGGCCAGTCGCACGATACGGTTGCGCTTGGCTCTCCTGGCTTTGCCGCCCCTGAACAATATGGGAAGGCGCAGAGTACGCCGCGCTCCGATATTTACAGCCTCGGTGCTCTCCTTCACTGCCTGTTAACCGGCGTTGATCCGAGCGAACAGCCATTTTTCTTCCAACCGGCAGCAGAGATCAATCCCTCAGTGCCGATCGAGTTAAGTGATTTGCTGCAACGCATGCTGAATATGGATGCGGAGATGCGCCCCGCCAGTGCGCAAGAGGTGCTTGCAGTCTTGCGCCGTGTCGATGAACAGCGCATCAGTGGTACGCTGCCGCTCAATCCCGTCCGCACGCCTTCCTCGTATGCGACCACCATGTCGTATGCAACGACGCCTGCAACGCCCCTTACCACCGGTTCGCGTCGTCTGTTGCAGGATGCCTATCAGTTATATACCCAGCGGCGCGTCAGGGAGGCACTGACCGTCTATGATCAGGTGATTCAGACCGATAGCTTGAATGCTGAGGCCTGGCAGGGGCGCGGGTTGACGCAGGCACTCAATGGACAGCATAACGCGGCCTTCTCGTCTTTTGAGCGTGCTTTGCAGCTTGATCCGTCGCTCGTGACCTCTCTGAACGGCAAAGGTGCGGCGCTCAATATGCTGCATCGCAATAAAGAGGCGTTGGACGTTTTCGAGCAGGCGATCAAGCTCGATTCAACCAATGCCGTTGCATGGAGTGGAAAAGGCGCTGTCTTGAGTGCGCTTGGTCAGCCGGAACAGGCACTGGAAGCGTTTAAGTTTGCGCTCCATTTCGATCCGCAGATGGCTCAGGCCTGGAGCAACAGGGGATTGGTCTTGCGCCAGTTGAAGCGCAATCCCGAAGCGTTACGAGCCTTTGAGCAGGCCGTAAGCCTCGATTCAAACTCCGCCGTGTATTGGAACGGCAAGGGGCTGGTCTTATATGAGATGGGCCGCCTCAACGATGCCTATCAGGCGTATCAGGAGGCGCTCAAGCGCAACCCCAACTATGCCCCCGCGCTTTTCGGTCTGGGCAACGTCTTCTATGCTCAGAGGAAGCTCCGTAGCGCTCTGGATGTCTATGATCGGGCTATTAAGATCGATCGCAATTTCGTGAAAGCCTGGGATCGGCGCGGCAACGTGCTTGGCGATCTGGGCCGCTATAGCGAGGCGCTTGAATCCTATGAGCAGGCACTGCGGATCGATGCGCGGTACGCCTCTGCCTGGAACGGCAAGGCCAGCGTGCTCTGCCATATGGAGCGCTACGATTGGGCGCTGGACGCCTACGATCACGCACTGCGCATCAATCCAAACGCCCATCTTTCCTGGAATGGTAAGGGCAACGCCTTCTATCAGCTTGGACAGTATGAGCGCTCGTTAGAGGCGTATGATCGGGCTATACAGATCAATCCCAGAATGGTCTCCGCGCTGCACAACAAGGCGCTGGTCCTCAAGCAGCTGGGCCGTTTTGAGGAGTCGTTAAAGGCAGCTGAAGCGGCGATCAACCTTGCGCCAAAAGATCCCGATAACTGGCAGCGCAAGACCGAAGCGCTCAAGAAGCTGCGTCGGCGCAAAGAGGCTCGTGAGGCTGAAATCCAGGTTGCACGCCTGCGAGGAGATATGTAAACTCCCTTGCGGTTGTCGCGGGTAATACACACGATATGGTGCGTGGCCCGCGACAACCGCAAAGGATTGTCGCTACGTGGGAAAAGATGATCTACGAGATTCTAGCGCAATTTGCGGGCGATCTGATCGTGGATGATCAGGGTGTCTTCACCGTAGGTCGCGATGGCGTTGGCGGTGAAAAGTTTGGAGTGGCGTTGTGAACGGCCATCGGCTCCGACCAGTTCGAGGCCAGCAATCCTCATGGCGATGAGTGGTTCGGTATCCAGCCAGATTTCGCCAATCGTTCCCACCTCGTCGCCGCTCTCCCCAACGACCTTGCGCCCGATCAGATCCTGGCTGGTGGGCAAGGGTGGGAGCGCTTTAATCAGCATATTTTCATTATCGATAGTGACGCGGCCCCCGGTGAGGGTTTGTAGCGCTCGAACAGGCAGCGAATAGTCACCGTGGACGCGAGTACGTACCAGCAGAGCATAGACAGAATTGGTTCCCTCTTTAAAAAAGAAATCTTCAACGGTCCCCAAAGACCTTCCCTGTTTAGGAATGTAAACCACCAGGCCACGCAGATCAGCCCATTTCTGGCCTGTGCTATTATTGATAGTCCGCATATGAGCAATAACTCCTTAAAAAATAGGATATTTATGGCTTTCAATGATAGAACGAACGATGTTACACCCTTCGTCTCCACCATTCGTAGCAGGCGTTTCCTCTCTCCTTATCATAGTCCGATTTGGCCGACTTTGCCAGAGACTCTTTTCCAGCCAGTCATATGGATGTTGCATGGAAAAATACTTTCCATTATACTGAGACCAGATATCGTGTTTCATTAAAAACGAAAGATGGGTAGGACAATATAGAACGTATGGCTCTCTCCATAACCGGTCTCTTGCCGCAGTACACGTATGTCGTCCCCGAAATCTACACGAAGGCGAAAATGCGCCTGGTAGGACTGGGGATGTACGCTCCGCGAGGACTGATCACCAACGACTTTTTTGCCGCTATCTCCACCAGCCTCGGCAGCCCGCGTTCTGCCAAAGATCTTGAGCGAGCGACCGGCCTGGAGACACGCCGTGTGCGAGCCAGCACCCTCAAGCTCTGTCGCCAGATTGTAGGTGAGGATGCTCCGGGTCTGATCGATGATCCCAATGCTCTTGCCGAAGAATCGCTTGTCGATATGGCGGTGATTGCCGCGCAACGCGCCCTGGCAAGCGCTGGCCGCGACGCCTCTGAGATTGATACCATTCTTGCCGCCTCTTCTTCCGATAACGAGGCCTTCCCGACAATTGCAGGATTGGTGCAGCTGCGGCTGGGATGCCGCCCGGTGCGTGCCTCAACCCTTAAAGGGGCCTGCGCCTGCGATACTGAAATCTTCCAGATGGCGGCTGAGGTGCTGGCGGCGAGTACCGCCCGCCTGGTGCTGATTGTTACTACTGAATCGCTCCTTGCCAATGCTACCCATCTTCTGGATTGGAAAACCAGTTCCCTTTTTGGTGAAGGTGCTTCCGCATTTTTATTGGAGCGTAGCGATAGTGAGGAGGATGAGACCTACATCATCAACGGCTACGATGCGCGGCACGCCGCTATTCTTTGCTATCAAACTCCTCTGCGTAATGATGCCGCTGCGATGGCTGCCATCGATCACGAGATCCTGCAAATGTATCAGCAGGGGAAGATGGATGAGGTCAACCTCCTGCTGGCCCAGTACATGGTGGGCTACATGAGCATGAACGGGAAGCGGGTCTATCGTGAAGCTCCGCGTGCGATGGCGGAATGCGTCGATGTGCTGTGCAGGCATGCGCAGCTCGCCCCGGATGATCTCACCCATATCGTCGCACATCAGGCCAATTCACGTATCTTGCAGCGCATCGGTGATATCTTAATCTCCGACTATGAATGGCCCAC
>JAICIM010000740.1 GCA_025928885.1 Ktedonobacteraceae bacterium
CGCCACCTCGCGGGCCTCGCCAAAGTAGCGCTCGATGCGTTGCGGCTCCTCTTCCAGCAAGGTCTGTTCCTGCACAAAATCGCGCATCGGCAGATAGTTGGCGGGCAGGCTGGATTCGCCGAAATCGTGGCAGAGATGCTGCACAAAAATGCTCTCCATCCCATGCTGAGCAGCAAAGCGCACAATAGCAGGTAGTTCTGGCAGGTTCTGGCGCATAATCACCATCACCATGCGTAGATATGGTTGTGCAGTGCCTGAGCGCTGGCGTGCGGCCAGGATGCGCTCAATGTTGTTGACGACGCGATCAAAGTGCGCCCGCACGCGAATGCGCTCGTATGTTTCAGCGGTGGCGGCATCCATAGAGATATGCAGGCTGTGGAGGCCGCTGCTGATGCAGCGTGCGGCCCGCCGATCGTTGAGCAGCGTCAGATTGGAGTTGGTGCTGACCTGGACGCCGCGATTGGTCGCGTACTCTACCATATCAAAGAAGCGAGGATGCATCATCGGTTCGCCCAGCCCTTGCAGGTGGATCTCTTTGAGCTGGGGAAACTGATCGATGATGGCAATAAAGGTGTCAAAGTCCATGAACGCGGGTGGCCCATAGGGCGGGCCATCCTGGCGAAACTGGATCGAACACATCTGGCAGCGCAGGTTGCACTGGCCTACCGGCTCAATCTGGATATATTCGGGCAGTTGCATCTCCTTCTCCTCTCACAAAAACCACACGCGAAACTTGATAGCCCCACACAGCCGCCAGAAGATCGCCAGCGGCGGCAGCACCATCGACGTAACGATCATCTCCGCGACATGTCCCGGCTCACGCGAGGTATGGGCGAGCCGCTGCATACAGAAGCGCCCGGTTTGATAGGTCCAGAGTCCCAGGCCAAGCAGCACAAGCAGCTTTGAGCGCTGCAACTGGCCCATTGCGGCAAGCAGCAGTGTGCCGATGATGCTGTAGTAGTGCCAGGGCGGCGTGGCTTGAATCTTCTGTTTGTATTGATGAGGATGTTTTTTGTACAGCAGGGCATTAAACATGCTTTTGCGCTGCTGCAACACGCTCACGCCCCAATTGGCGGGACGAATGGGATGGACCACGACAGCCCCCGGGGCGTTGGTGAAGTGTGCGCCGTGTGCCAGGAGGGTAAAGCTAAGGTCGCTATCCTCGCGCCAGGCAGCTGTGAAGCGCTCGTCGAAGCCGCCCACCTGTTCCAGCGCCGATTTGCGATAGAAGCAGTTGGCCGTGACAAAATCGCACTCAGCAATGCCGGTGGCGTTATATTCATAATCGGTGGGATTGTCCGGCAGCGGCACGATCAAGCGTCCGGCCACGCCATCGATGTCGTCAACCAGTGCGGCGGCACCAGCTGAGAGCCAGTGCGAAGAGGGGATGCAATCGTCATCGGTAAAAGCGATGATTGAGCCGCGAGCGGCACGCCAGCCAAGATTACGCGCCGCCGCAGGGCCAGCCGGGCTATGGGCGCAGGAACCGGGAAGATAACGCAGTGCTGGTCGTTTTTGAGTGGAGGCCAGACCTTCGACAAGCTGTTTTGTCTCCTGGCAATGGGCATCATCGACAACGATGATTTCATATAGTTCTGGCTCTATATCCTGCTTCAGCAGCGCATCCAGGCACTGAGCCAGTAGTGCCGGGCGACGACACGTTGGAATCACAACCGCAATCTCTAGCATTTATGCATCCCTCGCAGATTCGTCCACCGCATCCTTCACGGTGGGTTTTTCAAGAATAAATGGGCCGATGGCAAGCACGTCGAGCGGCGAGGACCAGAAGCACTCGATGGCATCGCGGGGCGTGCAGACGATCGGCTCACCGCGCGTATTGAATGAGGTATTGACCAGTACGGGAACACCCGTGCGCTCCTGAAACGCCTTGAGCAGATCATAATAGAGCGGGTGCTGCCCACTATTAATGGTCTGGATGCGTGCCGTGTTGTCCACGTGGCGTACGGCGGGGATCTGTTCGGCTCTGGTTGGTAGCACATCATAGACGAAGAGCATAAACGGAGATTTGCGGGCATTGGCAAACCAGTTCCCGGCCTCCTCTTCCAGCACCACAGGCGCGACGGGGCGAAAATCCTCGCGGTCTTTGATCTCGTTGAGGCGGGCCTGCATCGAGGCATGGAGCGGCGAAGCCAGAATCGAGCGAGCGCCCAATGCGCGTGGCCCAAACTCCATGCGTCCCTGAAACCAGCCGATCACCTTATCCTCTGCCAGCAGAGCAGCAACTTCGGTCGCGAGATTGCTTGCTCGACGATAGGGCAGCTTGGACCAGCGCAAAAACTGCTCGATCTCATCGTCGCTGTATGTGGGACCGAGAAAGGCATGATCCATCAGGAACTTGCGGGCGGAGGCTGAGCGCTGCTGCATATCCATCCACAGTGCGGCCCCAAGCGCTGTCCCGGCATCGCCAGCAGCCGGTTGCACCCAGATCAACTTGAAGGGGCCGCGATCGCGCAAACGAGCATTCATGACGCAATTGAGCGCGACGCCACCTGCGAGACAGAGACGATCGATGCGCGTCGTCTTGTAGAACCAGTTGACCAGCTTGAGGGCCGCCTCTTCCAGCGCGAGTTGCAAGGAGTGGGCGATATCGTAGTGGCGCTGCTCAAACGGCTCTCCCTTGCGCCGGGAAGGCCCAAATAGCTCGTCTAGCCGCACATCTGCAATGGTATATTGACCATTGTCATCGACTCGAATGATTTCGCGAAAATCGTTGAGGTAGCGCGGCTGGCCGAAGGAGGCGAGGGCCATCACTTTATATTCGTC
>JAICIM010000009.1 GCA_025928885.1 Ktedonobacteraceae bacterium
TAGTTTCCCAAGTTATCGGGAAACTACGAACGACCTTACCGCGTTTCTTTGTTAAGAATCATCATACGCCATCGGGGTGATAGAGGACCACACGCAAGGTTGGCCTTCCTCCGATATCGGGCTGAGGTAGATATATTTCATTTGTGTCTTCATTGACAGCCAGCGTGTGAGTTCCTTTTCCCATAATATAGTCGCCCAGCTTCTTCAATGTTCCGCCCCGGATATCAAACACCGAAATGCCCGCCGAGCAAGCGACAAACAGGACATGGAGCTTGTGATTCAGTACAATCATATCTGGCTTTGCCGCCAGGGATTCGTAAGTACCAGGAATAACCTTCATGGTCCGCAGATCAACACGAATGAGATTCTGAGCGAGATTCTGCTCTTCAGAAATCTCCACGCAGGCGATAAAGGCGATGTTATTTTCGGCATCAATGCCCAGACCGTGTGGCGTTCCACAAGTCTCAGGGAGTTGCAAACGATTGACGACCTTCAACGTCACCGGATCAATCGCCACCAGTTCCCCCGTGCCTGCTGGAGGATCATCTGGAGATGGTACGACTCCCTGATCGGTCAGTTGCGAGATATTGACAAAGAGGCGATGCAAACTGGGATCGTACTTATTATGACCGATGTCATAGCCAAACTTTGTCAGATCGGCATGTTCAGCAGGAGATTTCAGTAGATGGCCGATGTTGATCTTTGTCACCTTATGCGTTTTCACATCAACTACTGCGATATTCTGGTTATTCGGTGACGCATTTGACTGATCCTTTGCATCTGGAGCTGGAACCCCTACATCAGAAGCAAAGATCTTATGGTCGTCTTGATCGTATTCTATGGCATCAGGATTCTCGTTATCGCCTACTTCGATCTGCGTAAAAGCGAGCGTCTTCTCATCGATATCATAGATAATATTGTCGTTCGAGTCGGCGGCGTACACATGACCCAGATCAGAGGCCACCACCATACCAGCCACCTGGGGAATATCGAGCCGTTTGATTAATTCCTTCTTCACGGTGTCGAATACCAGCACATTGCCATCAACATCGGCGTTCTTATCGGCATTAAACCCTGTACCAAAGGTTTCTGCAATGTCGGTGCCGGGGCCGGTATGGGCAATAAACAGGAGCTTTGTTTGGGGATCGAGCGCCTGAAAGTCAAAATGGTCAAAACGCACGGCAACTCCTGGCGTCAGGGGATCGGTAGTCGTGGGGGTTGTGCGCAGATCAGGTATATATTTATATGGCAACGAGGAGGGTAATGGATAGTCATGCTCAATAACCAGCCGTTGCACAGGAGGGGGGTTCACTACTTGCAGCGTCACCAGGATCAGTAACAGCACAAGCGAACCACCACAGACAATGATGCTCAACCAGACAGCAATCGTCTTCCCTATCTTTTTTGGTTGATAAGATAATTTCATCGGTTGTGTAGCCATCGCAACAGTTCTCCCCAATATCCCATAACAACTTGCCGGCATGTAACTCACATACACATTATACTTAGCAAGTATCATTAGAATAACGCTTGAAACCCTTATTATTCAGCACATGAATTCTCCGGCAATACGAAAGCCGCGAGAAATCTAACGCTTTAAAGCGCACTCCACATTGACATCCACGTATGGATAAGTCTAAATATAGAGCATGGATCAACCTTGACATAGACAGGATAGAGACACAATGACGGTAACACGCCCAGAGCAAAGACCTGATGATCTCGCAGCAGCGGGGAAAAGAGAATTACAAACATTCAAGGCGCTACGCCACCGCAATTATCGCCTCCTCTGGATCAGCCTGATTGTTTCAGCTGTCGGCACATGGGTACAGATCGTGGCTCAAAGCCTGTTGGTACTCGATATCACCCATAACTCAGCCCCGGCGCTAGGAGCCGTCTCTCTGGCCCAGGCAGCCTCCTTTTTCCTTTTCGCCCTCATTGGAGGAAGCATTGCCGACCGAACAGATAAGCGGCGCTTTCTTTTGATCACGCAAAGCCTCTCAATGATTCTTGCGTTCGTTCTGGGCATTCTAACCATTACCGGGGTGATACAGGTGTGGATGATTGTGTTGCTGGCTTTTTGCTCTGGCACCATTTTGAGCTTCGATCAACCGGCGCGTTCATCGCTCGTTCCTATTCTGGTGCCACAAGAAGATTTGATGAATGCAATCTCCCTCCAAACCATCGTCTTTAACGGCTCCGCCTTCATTGGGCCGACGCTGGCCGGTCTGTCGCTTGGCCTATTTGATCTGCTGGGCAAACAGGTGGGACTACAGGGGAATCATCTTGGCTACGCAGGTAACTTTTTCCTCAACGGCATCAGTTTCTTTGGCGTTCTCTTTGTCCTCTATCGTTTACGTCTATCAGAGGGAGCGGTACAGGCCAGCACAGAGCGAAGAGGGCCGCTCCTCGGCTCCATCCGCGCCTCTTTAGGAGTTGTGAAACGTGACGCTATTCTGCCCTGGGTCCTCTCCGGCTATGGTGCGCTGCTCTTTTTCGGCCCCTCTACCTCGCTCATCCTGCCCATTTTTGCCCGGCAAACACTGCATCTGACGGCCTTTGAGCTTGGCCTGCTCTTCTCAGCGTCCGGCCTGGGCATCATTCTGGGGGCATTGATAGTCGCCTCTTTAGGAGACATCGAGTATAAGGGGACGCTCTTGCTGATCTCTTTCCTGCTCTGGTCGGGGGCGCTGATCGTTTTCGCGCTCAGCCGAACGCTCTGGCTCTCGATCCTGGCCTTATTACTGCTGGGCATCGCCCAAAACGGCATCAGTAACCCGACCATCACGCTGATGCAGACACGTGTGCCGCCACAAATGCGGGGAAGGGTGATGAGCCTGAATTCGCTGCTCGTGATGGGCCTGCGCCCTCTCGGCGACTTCCCTGCAAGCGCCCTGATCAGTTTCATCGGCGGTCCCTTCACAGTCCTGATCAGTGCCGCAATCGTCGGTTTCTACACGCTCTACTTGCTCATCGCCCGCCCGATTCTGCGCTCGCTATAACATGGTATGAAAATAGACACTCAATTAGCGTGCGGGCAGATCGGTCCATTTCGATTGACGAGGCAGCGGTTGATAGGTGGCAAAGCTATCAAGTAGCTCTTTAGGGTTATCAGTATGCAGGATACTTTGAGCATAGGCGGGCGAAATAAAGCCTGCCTTGCTAGAATGAACAATGAGCGCTAACAGTGGCGCAAAGAAGTCTGCGACATCAAGCAGTCCTATCGGCTTGGTATGCAACCCGATTTGAGACCAGGTAATGATTTCAAATAGCTCGTCATAGGTGCCAAAACCGCCAGGGAGTGCGATAAAGCCGTCGGCTAGATCGGCCATCAACGCTTTCCGCTCGTGCATGCTGCCAACTTCGTGAAATTGAGTGAGCTGCTTGTGCGCTATCTCGCGGGCGAGGAGAGCTTCAGGCATGACGCCAATGACCTCTCCACCAGCTGCCAGCACTGTCTCTGCTACGATCCCCATCAAGCCTACCCGCGCTCCTCCATAGACCAGGCCCAGACCTCGTGCCACAAGTTCGTTGCCTAGATCACGTGCAGCCTGCTGATATTCCGGCTGTCCTCCAACATTTGAACCAGCATAGACACAGATACGACGCACATCTGACTCCTTTCATGAGAGGGCATGGATGAAAAAAAATCGATTACAACCCATAGCGAATACACAGTTCGCGATATGTCTCCTCAAGATGTTGTTCTCCAACGAGTACATCAATCTTTTGCTGAAGATCGAGCCGTACAGGATGCCCCAGACGTTGATCGAGTGCAAACGCCTGCACCCAACAATCAAGCGCATCACCATACTTTTCCTGAAGGGTGTAGAGCATACCACGTCGCCGCAACACAGCACACAGTTCGGCAGGGGTGTCGAGTTCCGTGGCAATGGCGGTGGCCTCTTGAGAGCAGCGCTCCGCTTCTGCAAACTGACGCAAGACGCGTGCCACATCGCCCAGGCCGCGCAAGGCACGGCCATCAATCTGCCGTGCGCCTTGCTCATGTGCAATCATTTGTGCCTGCTCGTAGAAGCCTTTGGCCGCCAGATACTCTCCCCCATCAAACGACAGAGCGCCGAGAGAATTGAGTACCCGTGCCTGATCCACGCGATCGCCAACCGAGTTAAATTTTGCCAGAGCATCTTCATAGAGGACATGTGCCTGAATAAAATTCCGGCGTTCGCGGAAAATATCGCCCATAGCCCGCAATGCCCATCCCTCGCCACGAGGAATAGCAAGATCGCGAAAATGAGCGATAGCAGTACTGCACAACCGCTCGGCTTTCTCCAGATCCCCCTGATCCGTACACACAATGCTTTGATCCGCCAGAACCCAGGCCATGCTGGATTGGAGGTTCAATTCCTGAAAGATGCGCAGGGCTTCTTCGTAATCGTTGGAGGCTCTGGTATACTGCCCCAACGCCTCATAGACCGTCCCACGATCACGTAAAACCGAGGCAATCCCTTCTTGATTCCGCATGTTACGAAAGTTGGTCAGAGCCAGCTCAAAATGTCCCAGCGCATCATAGTAGGCTCCACATCCCCGGCTCACTTCACCCATCACCATCTGCATCCAGGCCTCACCTTTTTTATTGTTTGCCTCGCGAAACGCCGCTAATCCATCCTGAGCGTAGAGGCCGGCCTGCTGAAAATTGCCCTCTTCCCGAAAGAGCATCGCCAACTCATACAGCGCCCACCCGGCGTATGAGTGTTCGTGTTGCTGTCGATGATATTCCAGGCTACTGCGCAGACAGGCTTCGGCTTCAATGGCGCGACCAAGCACGCGCAAAATAGCTCCCAGACAGCATTGTATCTGGCCCTCACCGGTTTTATCGTTCAGGCGAGAAGCGTGGACTCCAGCACGACGCAGCATTGCCAGCAATTCAGGAGCATGGCCGCGCCCATTAAATGCCCAGGCCGCACGCACAACTACGCGCACAGCCTCCTGTAAATCTTCCGGCTCCCCGGCGCTCTCCAGATGCTCAAAAGCAGCCTGCCATTCTTCGAGAGTCGGTTGCGGCTGATTACTATAATACGCCGCCACAACACGATGGACACGGCCTCGCTCAGCAATTGGCAGGTGGGTAATAGCAAAGTGGCAGATCTGCGGATGAATCGTATAGACGCGCCCATCAAACTGCATAAATGATGCCTGCACTAGTTCGTCGCGAGCAGCACGCCAGTTTTCAGCCAAACCGGTCATCACATCGTCTTCTGATAAGCGCCTGTCCTCTACAGCCAGGGTCGCAGTTTTAAACGTCTCAGGAACCACCAGCATCATGATCTGTTCGCGGCTAAATGGCAGTCTAAAGGCTGCAAGATAAGAAAGCAACAAACGGGCAAGCGGGGTCAGGCGTCTATAGGAGACATCCAACACAGCAAAGATGCCTGCCAGCGGAGAACTGTGTAGCTCGTCGCGAACCTCTTCCAGCGAACGTGTAGCCGCTTCAGGAGTAAATACCTTGCCACCAATGGTGCGGGCAGTCCCAAAGATCAACTCCGCACCTAGCGGATACCCATCCAACAGCGTACAGATTTCATGGAGAATTGCCGTTTGTTTTGAGTCGTCCAGATGAATACGCTGATCAAGGCCGCTTTCCGCCGCCAGTTCAATAAACAGCTTGAGCAGATCAGCATTGAGCATCTTACCCACACGATACTCGTACCAGCGACAATGCAACCCTTCCATTACCATCATCGTCTCCGGGCTTGAGCGCGAGGAGACCAGCACCACGACCCCTTCTGGTAAAGAGCAGAGGAATTGGAGCCAGGTTTCTAACTCTGCATGATCCTTTACCTCATCAAATCCATCTAACAACAAGAGGCAGGGTAGCTCACGGCTGGCGAGAGAGCGCAATGTTCCTGCCACCAGACGTACGCGCTGATTGATATCTGAGGTGGGCATCAGACGCGTGGGGATATGCAGATAATGCCCCATCTCGATTAACGCATCGCCGAAAGCCTTGCCATCCTGCAAAGAGATACCAATAATTCCTCCAGAAAATTTCCCTTGATTGCGCCGTACGACCTCAAAAGCCAGAGCACTCTTGCCTATTCCAGCGGCCCCCGTTAACGCGATGTGATGTGTCCCGGGCCGTAAGCGCTGTCGCCCGGTCACCTCGCCGCGTGACTCACCTGTTGCGGCTGCGGTGAGCAGCTGGTCCAGATCTTGTATCTCCTGTTCGCGCCCAACAAAAATAGACGAAGCTCCAAGATGAGCGAGAGGATGATCGTGCTCCTCCGGGGTATCCTGGCTGGCAAGCAAAGGAACGGGACTCTCGTCGCCTTCCACCACGCGTCTATACAGCACAGGGATAAACCAGCTTTTTTGTTGCATGGGCAACAACGCCTGACGAGCGCGGGAGAGTGCCTCTTCCAGCATACGCCCATCGGCCAGTGCTTCGTAAAAATGGTACATAAACGTCGGGCTAAGATCGTCTTGCAACGAAAACGGCATCGCCACCACTGCCGGGACCTGAGCAGTTACCAGGGCTGTCGCCAGAGTGGTATCGATAGCAATTTTCCGCCGCTGCTGACGGGTCGCCTCAACAGAGAGTGTTGCGGTTTCGCAGGCTGAAAACACGGCCAGGCGTACATCGCTGCTAAGAAACAGGTCGCGCAACGACTGCGTATCAATAAAGCGGTTATACCCTTCATCGTCACAGAAACAGAGATACGTCTGTGGCTTCACACGACTGAGCGAGGTGCCACACTCAACACATTTGCGGCTCTCAACTTCGTTTATGGTCTCACAACCATCAGCAGGGCAGAGGCGACCATACGCGCCATGCCCATCGAAATGCACGACGTAGCAAGGAATAGTGGTATCGCTATCGTCGAGCATGCCAGCACCACCATAAGAGCTAAGATAGCGCACAAGCTGATCAAACGTCGGCGGTTCCAGACGATCCAAAAAGACCTGCCCGGTTTCGATTAATGGGGACAGACCGCGCTCCAAAGCAGCAAAGCTCTGCTCTGTCTCCAGGGGAGCGCAATTGACGGGAGAGGCACCAATATAGAGAACACGCATTGGCGGATGGACAGGAAGTTCACAACCCACAGGCATATCAGGACGCAGAAACGCACGTGTGAGAGTAAAGATACCAGAGACCAGCAAAAAGTGATCGCCGTTGTGCAGCAGTTCCCAGGGATAACGCACGAATTCATCGCAGCCAGGACTGAAACAAAAGGTCAGAGCTACGGTGCCTCGACGCTTCAAGGTACGCTGAATGACGCTGCGCAATACGGCCTGGACAGATTGCTCAGAGGATTCGGGACGGCTGGTGCCGGGTGTTTCCGCGCCACACAGGGCCAGAAAAAGACGCTGCCCAATCTCGCGCAACTCCTGGTAGCTGCTATCCAGATTGTTCAGCTTCTTCAGTACTGCATTTAGCTGTTTGCTTGTATAGGGAGGAACAAAACTGCCACATACTGTACGCCCGGACCAGTTCTCCTTCACCTGTAGCTCATATGCGCCATTCTCACGGCTCCGAAACAATAAGTTGAGTGTCTCTCCCATGTACCAGGCATCTCTCGATTCTTAAAAATCTTCCGGCGACGGCGCTACCTGGTCTATCAAGTAGTTCCAACAAGTAGTACCAGATCTCGGCACTATATTTACAACTCATCCAGGCCAGTATAACACATTTTTCCTATTCTATGCGCCGGTTATTTAGAATAACACCGAATAGGTAATGATCGTAACATGCGCGGAGCACGCACTTAACAATATTACTTACTCTTCGCCCCAATACAGCTCTACTTTTCCAAAACGCACGAAGTCGCCCGGCTTTACACCTGCTTCTTCCAATGCTTTCGTCACGCCCATTCTGGCAAGCCGCACCTGAAGACGAGCCATGCCTTCTTCGCTCTCCGTATTTGTCATACCTACGGCGCGTTCAGCCATCTTGCCATGCACCACAAAAACGCCTTGCTCTTTCGTCACAGTAAATGCATCCTCTGCCTGCGGGCGCAAAACTGGCCCTTCCATATCTATTGCCTGGGCAGCGGCACGTTCCGCCTCTTCCTGGTGGATCTCGCGCAATCGTTTGGCGGCATATTGCATGAGTTCTTCTGTCCCTTGATGAGCGGCGGCAGAAATGGCAAAAGTGGTATAGCCAGCCGCTTCCGCTTTCTCTTTGAGTTCGGGCCAGCGCTCCTGAGCTTCAGGAAGATCAGTTTTATTAAACACGACGATTTGAGGACGCTCGGCCAATTGTGCATCATATTCGCGCAACTCACGATTGATCGTTTGCAAATCCTCCCAGGGGTCGCGATCCAACGAAGCGCCATCCAGCATATGAATGAGCAGGCGCGTACGTCGTATATGGCGCAAAAACTCATGCCCCAGCCCTACGCCCTGCGCAGCGCCTTCAATCAAGCCAGGGATATCAGCCAGTACAAAGCTATAACCATCGCCCTGGCGTGGCTGGCCGACCTCGACAACGCCGAGATTCGGAGCAAGCGTGGTGAAAGGGTAATCGGCAATTTTAGGTTGCGCCGCCGTGACGACAGAGAGCAGCGTCGATTTCCCTGCGTTGGGATATCCCACCAGACCAACATCGGCGATCAGGCGCAATTCCAGAGTCACCCAGCGCTCCTCGCCCGGCTCGCCCTTTTGCGCCTCTTTCGGTGCCTGGTTCGTGGAGGTCGCAAAATGCACATTGCCCAGGCCACCCCGTCCGCCACGAGCCACCATCACACGTTGTTCATCATCAATCAGATCGGCCAACACTTGATTGGTATCGGCATCACGAATAATGGTCCCTGGGGGAACGCTCAATACGAGGTCTTCTCCCTTCGCACCATGCATTTTTTGTCGCGCCCCGGCCTCGCCAGAGCCGGCTTTGAAGCTATGTTTGTAGCGGTAATCAATTAACGTGTTGAGGTTATGTGTGGCCTCAAAGTAGACGCTGCCGCCGCGACCGCCATCGCCACCGTCCGGCCCGCCAAAAGCGGCGAATTTCTCACGTCGAAAATGCATCGAGCCGTCGCCACCATCGCCCGCCTTGACATAAATCTTTGTAAGATCAAATAACATGATCGATCCCCACTATCTATGGATAAAAAAGAAGAGTGCTTCATCAGAAAATGAATATGCAAAAACCAACCCGCATGCATAATCTTGAGGGCAGTACAAGGCAGTATATCATATTATGTATAAAAGAACCACGATCAACAGCCCCAAAAACGGAAAAGATAGGCATACCTCCTGAAAGGATACCTATCTTTTCCATATGTATTCAACGTACGCCTGCTTAGTTCATCCAGATTTTGTGCTTAACTACCCCGCTGCTGGGTATTGGCCGTTACGTGCCATGTCCCATGTCCACCAGCCAGATCATTACACTGGCCGTTTTGATAGCTACAATACGTCCCAGACATACTGCCATCATTGTGAATCGTTCCCTGGAAGAAGAGGGGCGCATTGCTTTGATAGTTAGTCACAATAAACTGAATTTTGTTGTCGGTCGTTGCGTTCCCTTGAAAATTCCCGCTCCCGTTCAGCTCAGAGCTGACAGCAAAATAACCATGCAGCACCGCACCACTCTGGCGCACATTTTGCAATTGCATTGTCGCCTCAACAACAGGATTGTAAGCCTGATCGCTGATAGACCCTGTATAGGAATCAACCAGAACGGGATACTGGCTCGTATTGGGCGTCGCGATTTGCGTTGGTGTAACGGTAACACCTGATCGGGTTGGCGTGGCAGGTTGCACGGCAGAAGACGCAATGGGGGAAGCGGCTCCGTGTGAAGCAGTCGTGGCGGTTACCGCCGCAGTCGCTCTCTTCCCAGCAGTAGCAGGAGGATGATGGACCAATTGTGGGCTGGGTAATAAACCATTTCCTAAGACGATACCACCTGCTAAAGCGAACAAGGCCAGAGCAATTAAGAGCAGGATGAGAGCAGCTTTTCTCTTTCTCCTGGCATCTTCAAATGGCTGACGAACCACCACAGTTGGAGCATTATGTGTCATGGAAGCCCTGCCAGAGCCTGGTTGGTCAACAGCGGGCGCTGCAGGTTCGGCAGTGATGGCCTGCCAGAATTCTTCAACGGAGGCAAAGCGGTCTTTACTATCAATAGCCATTGCCCGCTGGATCGCCTCTGAGACGGAAAGAGGAATAGCCGGCACCAGTTGCTGAACAGGCAGCAAAGGATCAGTATGCTTACTTCCCAGTTGCGTCATACGATAGACGGCATCAGTAGGTACTTCGCCGGTCAAAAGAACATACAATGTCGCGCCCAGGCCATAAATGTCAGTGCGGGGATTCGTGCCTTTCGCATACTGTTCTGGTGCGCCATAACCAGGGGAACAGCGTCGAATGGCTGTGGTTGTCGCATCTTTGTTATACTCTTTTGCGATACCCAGGTCAACCAGTACAGCCTGCCCACCATCATTCGGCACAATAATATTCGCAGGCTTAATATCACGATGGATCAAGGGAGGATGCTGCTGATGCATATACTCTACTGCATCGATAATGGGGGTCATAATGCTGATGGCGCGGGCAAGCGAGAAACGCTTTTGTGGCTGTTGCTGTCGCAGTATCTCCAGGTTGGAGCCATTCACATAATCCATCAACATATAAGCGCGATACGTTTTCGTATCCTCAAACGTTCGATAGACGCGAGGAAGGGCTGGATGATCCAATCGCTTCAGGACTTCACATTCAAACCTGAAACGTTCTCGCTCTTTCTTATTGGTATCGACAATCTCTTTAAGGGCAAACACGTTGCCCTTTACCCGAAGATCTCTGACGAGATAGACGGCACCGAAGCCCCCTTTCCCCAATAGATCTTCCACAATATAGCGATCTTGAATAACACTTCCAATGGGAAGATTTATCTGTATATCTTGCACCCATGCACCTCGCAGCATCTTTTATGCAATGGAGCTAGAATAATGAGTATTTACCTGCTGCTAATACGGTCAGCACAACATTGGAGTTTCACAAGCAGAGCAAAGGGGAAAGGAGTTGTCATTGCATTCATAATGGCGTGACATGCCAGCTCCCATAGCCGCCGCCCGTATAATTGCAGTGATTATTCTGGTAACTACAATAGGAGCCTGAGATGCTGCCATCCTTTTGAACTCGTCCATCAAAAAAGAGAGGTAAGAGGCCGCCGTAGCTGGGGACCAGAAAGTGTATTTTGCTATCAATGGTGACGGTGCCAGCAAAATTTCCATTGCCTACAAGACCCGAACCAACGGAAAAATAACCACGAATAGCCATGCCATCCTGCTGAAGCTGCGAGAGGACCATATCTGTATCAGTCGAGGGGGTTGTATATTTATTGCTGATCTTCCCATTATAGCTCCTGGTGAGCGCTGGATATTGAACAACTGGAGAGGGTGTTGGTTGCAGCGTCGGCGTAGGAATGACGACTGTTGGAGTACTGGTGGGCGTGGAGCGCGGTAATTGTGCCGCCAGCGATGCAGTCGGAATAATCCTGTTCGCCTGTTGCCCTGAAGGCAGCAAACCAGATCCCCAGATAGCACCACTCACCAGGGCAATCAGCACAACACAACAAAGAAACATAACCATTGACCGCGAACGCGGAGGAGATGAGGATATGCTACGTACGGCAACAGAAGAAGACACCAACTCGGGAGGCGTGGGAGTCGTCACAACAGCTGATGTTGCTAACGGCTGCGGTGGTTCATCATCGATACTGATACCGTTTTCAGATTCATCAATTTTGCAGCACTGAATCGCCTGCCAGAACTCCTCGATAGATGCAAAACGATCGTCGCTATTAATAGACATAGACCGGGCAATAATTGCTGCCAGTTCGCCGGAAAGGGTCGGAACCAGTTCATTGACAGGTTGAAGGGGATCGGCGCTTTTGCTGCTCATCTGCGTCATGCGGTGCAGAGCATCGACTGGTATAACGCCGGTGAGCAAGGCATAGAAGGTCGCCCCCAGGCTATAGACATCTGTACGGATGTTTGTTCCTGTCGCATAATGTTCTGGTGCGCCATAGCCCGGAGAGCAGTGGCGCACAGCGGTTGTTGTGGAATCCTGCTCATACTCTTTCGCGATGCCAAAATCAACAAGTACCGCGTCGTCGTCAGAGCGGGGAACGATGATGTTGGCCGGTTTAATATCGCGATGAATAATGGGTGGCTGTTGCGTATGCAGATAGATGATGGCGTCAACGATCGGTGCCATGATAGCGAGGACGCGCGAGAAGGGGAAACGTTTGCCCGGCTGTTGCTGGCGCAATTTCTCCAGGTTGGGGCCGTCGGCGTAGTCCATCAGCATATAGATGCGATGATGGGTGTGATCCTCAAAGACGCGATAGACATGAGGGAGGGCATAGTGGTCGAGCCGCTTTAAAATGGCACACTCGGACAGAAAACTGTCAAGTTCGTGCTTATTCGGGTCAATCACTTCTTTCAAAGCAAACACATTGCCCTTTACGCGCCGATCGCGCACGCGGTAGACGGCCCCAAAACCGCCGGTTCCCAGCAACTCATCTATTATGTAACGATTAGCAACAATCGTTCCTTTTGCGTATTTGGTCGATACGTCTCGCATCCCTTCACCTCGGCAACATTGATCACACACGTCAATATTATATTCAAGAGGTGGGATGGTAGCAACCCTTCTAGACAAGTTCTTTAAACATTTTTTTATCTTTTGCGGCTGTTGGCGAATCAAAAGTTATCAGGCGAGCGCCGCGTTGAAATGTCAGATATGCCCAGGCCCACTGTAAAAACACCATCACGCGATTGCGAAAACCGATCAGGAAGAAGATGTGGACGCCCAGCCAGAGTACCCAGCCGAGGAACCCACCGAAGCGGAGCCAACCGAAGTCTGCGATGCCATAAGAGCGTCCAATTGTGGCGAGATTTCCCTTGTTGCGATAGTGAAAAGGCTGCGTCTCTCTCTTCCCATCTACCCTCTGCTCGATCAAAGAGGCAACGTAGTGAGCTTCTTGCATGGCAACCGGGGCCACTCCGGGCAGTGGTTTATCGTCCTGCATAACTGAAGCGGTGTCACCGATTACAAAGACATTGTTATGGCCGGGCAGCGAAAGATCAGGGTCAACCTTCACGCGACCAGCGCGATCGGTCTCCGCTTGCAACCACTTCCCGGCTGGGGAGGCGGCTACTCCAGCTGTCCAGATCACATTTCTGGCTGCGAGGCGTTTACCAGCAATCAGCAGGCCATCGGCATCAACCTGCTCGACAGGCGAATTGGTTCGTACCTCTACTCCCAGCTGGTTCAAGCCCTGTTTGGCTTTTTGAGAAAGCTCTTCAGGAAAGGCTGGCAGGATTCGTGGCAACGCCTCCACGAGGATGATGCGTGCGGAGGCGGGATCAATATGGCGGAAATCGGTTGCCAGCGCTTTATGAGCCAGTTCCGCAATTGCTCCCGCCATTTCGACGCCGGTGGGGCCGCCACCAATCAGGACGAAGGTGAGCAGTGTGCGCAATTTTTCGGGATCGGTCTCCATCTCGGCGACCTCGAATGCTAGCAGGATTCTGCGCCGTAAAGAAGTGGCATCAATGATCGATTTGAGGCCGGGCGCATACTCTGCCCACTCATCGTGACCAAAGTAGCTATGGCTGGCACCGGTTGCAATCACAAGATAATCGTAGTGGATCGACCGATCAGGAGTAAGCACCTCCTGCCGCTGAAGATCAACGCCGGTTACTTCGGCCATCAATACGCTGGTATTCTTTTGTTTGCGTAAAATATGACGAACAGGTGCCGAAATATCGGCAGGAGAGAGGGCAGCGGTCGCCACCTGATATAATAGCGGCTGAAAGAGATGATAGTTATTGCGATCAATCACTGTTACTCGCGCCGGAGCATGACGTAAAGCCCGTGCAACTCGTAACCCACCGAAGCCTGCGCCGACAACGACGATGTGAGGCATGATCTCTTCATCAATAATTTTAACTTGTCTCTCCTGGTGTATTCGCTTCATAAAGCAAGTCTCTTTCCTCAACTACGCTCAGCCTGGAACATTACTCGGCACACATCAAAGGACATTCTACTGTTTAGACGTATCGGAGCACAGGTTTGTGACAGAGATGTATTGTCGCTTGCTCAGCAGGAAATGCCAGCTACTCCCCTGTGAGCAACCGGATGAAGGATCAACAACAAACTAAAAAGAGAGCATCAAGTGTCTACAATAAGGCTATAAGAAATTCAGTGCTTTTGCTCCAGAAATGCCAACACCGACAGCTCTTCAGACCGAAGTTCATAGGGCGATTGCTGATGAGGCTGCTCGTTTCCTTGCAGCTGGGCCTGATGCAGCGTGCCGTCAAGATAGGCGTCGATGATCTCTGGATGGACATAGCTCTTGCGACAAATTGCTGGCGTATTGCCGAGATGATGGGCGGCGCTTTCAATGGCCTGGGCAACGTTCTTTTTGGCCTCCGTCTTTGTTTCGCATTCGCCACAGTCGAGCAGAGCACAGGCCGCAATAGTGGTTCCCGCCCAGGTACGAAAATCTTTGGCGGTAAATTCCTGCCCCGTAATGTGCTTGAGATAATCATTTACATCTTCGGAAGAAACCGTATGTGCATTGTTCTCGCTATCCAGATAGTGAAACAACTCCTGGCCGGGCAGATCCTGGCATTTTTTGACGATGCGGGCCAGACGACGATCTTTGATATCCAGCTTGAACTCTTTGCCTCCCTTGCCACGAAACTTGAAATGAATGGTTGACCCCTCCACATCCACATGGTTTTCACGCATCGTTGTTAATCCAAAAGATTCGTTATCGCGCATATATTCTTCGTTCCCAATACGAATCGAGGTCTCATCCAACAGGCGCACCAGCGTAGCAAGCACCTTTTCACGCGACAGGCCTGGCAGCGCCATATCGTGGGCCACCTGTTCGCGAATCGGTGGCAACGCATGGCCGAAGGCGATCATGCGATCATATTTTGTCTCGTCGCGGATCTTGCGCCACTCTGGGTGATAACGATACTGTTTGCGCCCTTTCGCGTCGCGTCCCGTCGCTTGTAGATGTCCGCGTGGACTTGGACAGATCCATACCTGCGTCCAGGCTGGTGGGATAGCAAGAGAGCGAATATGTTGCAATATTTTTTGATCATGAACAGGCTTGCCATCAGTCCCTATATAGCTGAAATGCTTCCCAACGCGCTTGCGACTGATGCCTACCTTTGCATCGGAGACGTAGCGCAATCCAGCAGCTTTTGCGGATTCAACGGGCGAGAGAAGTTCCTGAGTATCTTTATCATCTTGTTGATGAGACAGTACATGTGAAACCGACATAGGTTAACCTCCTGGTGGATACCGGCTAATCAGAAGAGTATATATCAACTATTCCACGTAGCATGATTTATCTCAGGAGGCTCAGCAATACTTGAAATCATTTTTTTCTGCTTCCTGCATCTATCATTCGTGTTGAATATCACGTTCACCGGTCTCATATCTCATGAGAGCAATCAAGACAGGTTCTATAATTGCTGTTGCCTGTCTCTCATAGACAAGATCATACGTATCAGAAGAAGATAGATGTGAGCCAAACCAATCCAATAGCGGGACCAGCAGTATGTTTGCAGCGAATTTCATGACTATAAGAATTCACTGTAGAAAGTAGAGTGGAGCCATGTTCAGATTGTTCAGTAGCCTGGCAAAGATTACCTTCCGTTTCATTATAAGGCTAATCAAACGAATCATCTTTGTGCAAAAGCAAAAACGAGTGCAAGCAAGGGCGTATGCTTCTTATAAAGCGCAACAACAGATGATCGAATTCTTGAGCATTGCCAGCCACGAATTCAAAACGCCGTTGACCAGCATTAAGGGAAACATTCAATTGATTGGCCGCAGACTACGCAATAATGTGGAGATCCGCAACCTCTCCCGCCAGGAGCTTTTGAATCGCTTGGCAGAAGCACAGGAGTTGCTTGAGCATACGGATCAGCAGCTTACTCGCCTGACCCGCTTCATCAATATCTTGCTAGAAAGCACGCGCATCAACAATAACACCATAGATCTCTTTCTTGAACAGTGCGAATTGAATCAGGTGCTCGATGAGATATTACAAAATAGAAAGCAACTCTCTACGACCCGTACGATTCGTGTAGAGCATCCTGACAATAAAGCGCTCCCTATCCTGGCAGATATCAGCCGGATCAAACAGGTCATTACGCACTATCTCTCGAATGCACACAAGTTCTCGCCAATAGATCAACCTATCGATGTGCTGTTACGCGAACAGGAAGAATATGCTTATGTCTCGGTCAAAGATTATGGGCCGGGGATTCCGGTACATGAGCAGGAGCAGATCTGGGAACGCTTCTATCGCGTACCAGGAATTAAAGTACTCAACGGTAGTGAGGTGGGGCTGGGATTAGGTCTGCACATCTGCCGCACCTTTATCGAGCATCACAAAGGACAGGTCGGCGTCCAGAGCGAACCCGGCAAAGGCTCTACTTTCTGGTTCACGCTTCCTCTACTCTCGCAAAGCTAATATCATCGTTTTGCCAGAAAGCGGCGATGTACCGTTGCATCGCTTGATACGCCCCTGCAAAAAATCAGGCCATTGCAATGAGAGTAGAGGAAGCAATGGCTCCCTCATTTGCCGCCGCTGGCTATCCATCCATTACCTCATCAACATATTTCATGACAATCTCATTTAACCTTTTCATAAATCTATGTAATTTTATTACACTATTTTCATTTCAGGCATATTTTGTTATCCGCAGAACCTTATTCCGTTGTTAACATCAGAGTATTTCCAAACAATAATTTGTTATGTGGTCTGGAGGGGAAAACAGATGTTAAGACCTGGAAGACGGAAGCGCGACACCAACGCGATTGGGGAGATCAGCGAATCGGCTATTGCAACCCGCTTCCTACAACTTGGCTATATGCTGCTCCTGCCTTATGGTGGGAACCAGCGCTATGACATGATGATCGAAGATGATGAAGGAGAAACGTGGCGCATCCAATGCAAAACAGCCTGGGCAAATAAGGATGGCACCGTTCTCACATTTAATACAGCTAACCATAACGTCACAGGCAAAAACAAGCAATGGCGCAATTATAGAGGGCAATGCGATTTCTTTGCGGTCTATTACGAACCCCTCAATAAAGTTTATCTTGTCCCAGTAGATGAAGTTGGTACCGTTGAAGCAAGCCTTCGGTTGGCACCAGCGAAAAATAATCAGGGGAAGCATGTGCGGTGGGCGAGGGATTACGAACTAGAAGACGAATAGCCCAACTTATGCCATTTCGGACGAGTCGGGCTATGCGCTTTTTCGCATGAAAAATGGACCCAGCTGGGTTCGAACCAGCGACCAAACCGTTATGAGCGGCTTGCTCTAACCACTGAGCTATGGGTCCTTGCGCAAAGCATTGTACCATATCGCGTTTCTCTTGTGAAGAGGGGAAAGAGACAATTTTGGTCTTGATAATTTCTGAAAATCTATTCATTTTTCTAGAGGATGTGATAAATCAGGCCACACTGTCGGTAAAGTGTGCTATAATAGCAACAGCCACATGTACGGTTCTGTTTTGAGCCTGGCATGACGGGCTTGATAGGCTGTTAGAGGGTACACAAGAGCAGATAGGAAACTCGTAGATCAAAATAGCGGGCATACGAAATATGTTTCACTGCTGCCTGGCGAGTGGAAGAAGAATAAAGACGTATAGTACTTATATCTCCTCATCTACTTCAGAAGAGAGATACACAGGCTCCTCTTGTGACAAAACTCTCCAATCCAGGCACCTCCCGCTACAGATAAAAAACCGCGCTAGAAGAGAATGCATAGCGCGGTCTCACATTTTCAAGGGAGCATTCAATGGTGAATGAAGTAACGATCAGAATAGGGGGCGAATCGGGAGAAGGAACGATCTCCGGTGGAGATATCCTATCACTGGCCGCCTCACGCTGGGGGTATCACGTTTATACCTTCAGGACGTTCCCTGCCGAAATTCTCGGTGGGCCTTGTATGTTTCAAGTTCGTATTAGCGACCAACCTGTAAAATCAATGGGTGACGCCGCCGATGTCCTCATCTGCTTAAATAAAGAAGCATATGACCGCAACATCAGCGACCTGCGCCACGGAGGAGTCCTTATTTACGATCCCTCCGACTTCACCCCTGAAACAGGTGATTGTATTACTTATGCCATTCCGTTTAACGAGATTGCCCGCAAAGAAGTCCAGCTTTTCCAGACCAAGAACATGGTCATGCTCGGCGCAATCTCTGGATTGTTCGGCCCACCACTAGAGGCCATTTCTCAAGTGGTGCAATCCAAACTTTCCAGGTCGCGAAAAGCTAATGCCACATTGATGGAAAAGAATATGCTGGCATTGGACATTGCGAAAAAATACGTCACCGAAAAGCTATCCAAACACGATCCCTATGTGCTCGGTCCCGTCGAGAAGGCAGATCGCGTCGTACTCAACGGCAACCAGGCAGCCGTTGCGGGTGCATTGGCGGCCCAATGCCGCTTCTTTGCAGGCTACCCCATCACACCAGCAAGCGACATCATGGAAGCCCTGGCGAAAGAGCTTCCCCTCGTAGGCGGCACCTTTTTACAAGCCGAAGACGAAATGGCAGCTCTCGCCGCCGTCCTGGGCGCTTCCTATGGCGGCGTACGCGCGATGACCGCAACCTCCGGCCCGGGCCTCTCGCTCATGACGGAACTCATCGGCCTCTCATCGATGGCAGAACTGCCAGCAGTCATCGTCGATGCGCAACGCGCCGGTCCCAGCACAGGCATGCCTACCAAAATGGAGCAATCCGACCTGAGCTTTGCCCTGCATGCCGGACATGGCGATACGCCTCGCATGATTGTCGCACCCGCCAACGTTGCCGATTGCTACAACCTCATGATCACGGCCTTCAACATGGCAGAACGCTATCAGATGCCCGTACTGTTCCTGACAGATCAGTCCCTCACTGCTCGTGTGGAGAGCGTCGAAACAAGCGCCTTCCAGCCAGCAGAAATTCTGCCGCGCCTCCAACCTGAAGCGAACGGTCACGACGATGCCAACAAAGAACTGGTCGGCGCGGGTGCAGCCCACAGCTATGCACGCTACGCATACACAGCCAGCGGCATCTCGCCCATTTCCGCACCCGGCGTTGGCGCAATTCCCTATTCGGCAACCGGATTGGAACACAATGAGCATGGTCATCCCGACTACGAGCCGGAAGACCATACAGCAATGATGGAAAAGCGCTTCCGCAAGCTCGATACAGCAGCAGAAGAGCTACCCAAGCCAGAGCGCTATGGCGACGAAGACGCCACCATTGGTATCATTGGCTGGGGATCGACGGAGGGAACCATTCAAGAGGCGGTCGATCGTGCGCGTGCAAAAGGCTACAAAGTGGCCTCGCTGCATCCCAAGATCCTCTCACCGCTGCCAGACCGGACCATTCGCGACTTCATCCGCTCGGTGCAGAAGGTCATTGTCCCCGAGTGCAACTACTCAGGCCAGTTAGCCAATCTGCTAGGCGCGAAATATGGTCTGCAAGCTATTCGTGTCAATAAATTTGGAGGTATCCCGTTCACTGCTGGCGAAATCCTGCGTGCCATTGAGGAGGTCAGTTAATCATGACGCAAACGATCATCAATCCTACACCGAAAGACTATAAAAGCGAGGTCAAACCAACCTGGTGTCCGGGGTGTGGCGACTTTGGTGTACTCAACGCGACCATGCGTAGCCTGGCAGGGTTGAAATTGCCGCTCGATCAGACCGTCGTCGTCTCCGGCATCGGCTGCTCAAGCCGCTTCCCACACTTTCTAAAAACTTTTGGATTTCACAGTGTACACGGACGCGCATTGCCAGTTGCTCAGGGACTGAAAATGGCTCGCCCCGATCTGAACATCATCGCCGTTGGTGGTGATGGAGACTTTTTCAGCATCGGTGCAGGCCACCTCGTCCATGCAGCATTGCGCAACATCGACATCACCGTGGTCGTCATGGATAACGAGATCTATGGCCTGACGAAGGGACAGACCTCCCCAACGTCTCCTCATGGACACGTCACCAAATCGACGCCTTACGGCCTGCTGGCCTCGCAATTCAACCCGATCGCCACAGCCCTCTCGCTCAACGTCAGCTTTGTTGCACGCGGCTACTCCGCCAAACCAAAAGATCTGGCTTCACTGATTGAGCAGGGCGTCCAACACAAAGGTTTCTCCTTCATTCACGCGCTCAGCCCTTGCCCAACGTTCTACCATACGTTCGACGCATGGGATGCCGCTGTCACCTCGATGCCAGCTGAGCATAGCACCAGCAATCGCGCAAGCGCTGTGACCCTGGCAATGGAGACGGAGAAGCAATACATCGGCCTCTTCTATCGTGAAGAGCGGCCCACAATGGACCAGGAAGCATACCAACTGGCCCAAAAAGCCAAACCGTTCGACATCGAGCAGTATATGAAACGGTATGCATAAAAGAGCAGGCAGATGTATCAATCTTCACAAGAGAAATACATCTGCCTGCTTTTTATTTCCTTGAAAAGCTAGAAGCTCACGAACGGTAGAGGCTTCAAATTTTCTGATTTGGCTCCAGTTGCACAGCGGTCGTCGATTGCAGCGAGTTCATCACTGACTGAGAAAACTTTTCTCCGCAGGGGCGACAAAACATTCCGCTCTCGTTATGAAAAACGCCGCCAATCGCCGTCAACTGGCGTTCAGCAGGTTTGCCACACCACTCGCAGAGGCTTCCACGAGGAACAAAATCGACGGAGACAGGTCGGCGAAACTCATTCCATTGCATAAGATCTATCCTCCCACTGCGGGTTCTTGAACATTGCGTTCATTCAACGTTGCGATTACAACAGGGAACAGAAAGAAGACGATACAGAAGAGGATTTTCGTATCTGGTGGGGCGGGCAATATGCAGTAGCCCCGGCGATACGACATCCACAAAACAAACACGTCATCGCCTATGAGCCACGCTGCTCATCAAGGAGAGAAAAAGCCATTACTGATCGATCTACCGATGTAAAAATACTATAGCATACTTTTTTTCAAAGTGCGAGTTTTTTGCGCCGGACAACCTCACAGCTCCCACACAGATTACTCGCAGTAGTGGTCAGAGCATTGCATCATTTATGCAGAAGGAGAAGAATCAGTAGAAGGGGTCTCTTCAGCCTGTTCTCTAGGACGAAAGAATTTCATCGAGAGCCGCTCCCCGATAATCCAACCGAGCAGGCCAAGCCCAAGCGTCATCCCCAACCAGACGAGCAGCACAACATTCAGCGCCGCATTGAAGACCGACGCCAGCACGCCCGCCAGCACAATTCCCATGATCAGACCAGCAGTAATACCTATCAAGCAGCCAGGATGAGCAAGGCTGCGTCCCTCAAATTGTTTTTTCATAACACCTTTATCCAGCTTTTTCTTGCATACGGATAATAGCGCGATGGATCGCGAACGTCAAGACGGATGGAGACTTTTTTTTGCTGGCAATCGTATCACCTACACAGGCGGCACGCTTCTTTTCCAGAAACGATAGCATGCTCAGTGAGAAAGACAATCAGACGTGAAATAGAAGAGAGACAATGACACGACAGGGCAAAAATACGTTAATTGTAATGCGTGGCTACCCTGGCACGGGGAAAAGCACAATTGCTCAAGCACTGGCACAAACATTACAAGCACCCCTCATTGATAGAGATATTATTCGCCAGATGGCAGTTGATATCCTGGGAGAGCAACCAGAGATTGGACGTTTTGCATATGACCTGCTTTTTGCACTTTCGCGTAAACAGCTCGAATTGAACTTGAGCATCATTATCGACACCCCCCTCACCTACCACAGAACGTACGAGCAAGCCAGAGAGATGGCACATACCTTCCATATTCCGATGCTGGTGGTTCACTGCCAGTGTCCCCCAGAGCTACAAAAGCGCCGCATCGAAGGGCGTAAAGGGGCAGTCTCACAATTTCAGATCACCTCATGGGAGGAGTGGGAGGGCTGGAAGCCACGGTTTGAGGAGTATGAAGATCATGGCTGTATCGTTAATACCGCGAATCCCATCCATGACTCCCTCTCTCATATCCTATCTTGCTTACAGCAACTGCAAACATCTCAGCTTACTAGAGATGCCATCAATTTCAGCGAGGCTTGAAAAAGTTGTAAGATAGAAAAAACGTCGTCAGCAAACTGATTAATCAGGAGAGACAATGAAAGCAGTAGTATTCCATGAACACGGTGATGTTAACGTTCTCAAAGTCGAGGAGATGCCTCAACCAACGCCGGGCCTGACGGATGTTGTGGTGAAAGTGCATGCCTGTGGGGTCAATCGTCTGGATATTTACTCCCGCACAGGACGCACAAAAATTGCACCCATGCCACATATCGCTGGCTCCGAAGTGGCTGGCGAAATAGTCGCCATCGGAGACGCGGTAAGTGGGCTGACAACCGGGCAGCGCGTCGCTGTCGCACCATATCTATTTTGCGGGCAGTGCGAATTTTGCCGCTCAGGAGAAGAAGTGATCTGTCTGAAGGGCGATATTGTAGGTCTGGGCAGTCAGGGAGGATACGCCGAATATATCCGTGTACCAGCGTCCAGCATCGTTCCCTTACCAAAAGAGGTCGATTACGTCCCAGCCGCCGCCGTTGGTCTTGCAGCTATCACCGCCTGGCATATGCTCACCAAGCAGGTTCCCCTCACTCCAGGACAGGATGTGCTTGTTCATGCGGCTGGCAGCGGCGTTGGCAGCGCCGCCATTCAAATAGCTAAACTGAGCGGCGCACGCGTCATCACAACGGTTGGCTCGGCTGAGAAAATAGAGCACGCCCGCAAGCTTGGGGCAGAAGAGGTCATCAATTATCGCGAACAGGATTTTTTCCAGGAAGTGAGGCGCATCACCAACAAACGCGGCGTTGATGTCGTTGTCGAACATATCGGGGCAAGCACCTGGGAAAAAAGCGTTGCCAGCCTGACACGGCGTGGGCGACTGGTCACATGCGGGGCAACCACTGGAAATGAAGGACAAACAAACCTCTGGAACCTTTTCGCGAAAGAGCTATCGCTGATCGGTTCCTACGGAGGAACGCGGCAGGATCTGGCCGATGTGCTCAAGCTAGTTGCCTCGGGCCGTTTTCAGCCAGTCGTTGACAGCACCTATGCCCTTGCCCAGATTGGTAAGGCCCACCAGCGCATGGAGAACCGGGAGCAATTTGGCAAACTGATCGTGACCCCTGCCATCTAACAACACGATTGAAAGCGGGACCAGATTCTTTACTGCTGGCTCTCGCTTTCTTTCCTGGCGTCATTCTCCCAACGAAACACCAGCATATCCTGCAACAGGATGCCATTCTCGACGAGCGGCGGCTGGATATAGTGAAAATAATCCTTACGCACATGATCCATACGAAAACCGCACTTTTGATAGAAGGCAAGATGATATGGCGAACTGTTGCCGGTGCCAACCAGTACGGAACAAACATTCCGTCGTCGCGCCTCCTCCAGCACAGCGGCCATGATCGCCTTACCATAACCACCACCACGTAGCGTCGGGACAACCGCAATATATTCGATCTCGCTTTCCTGCTCCTGCCAGCGGATCGTCACGGCCCCCACCAGTTGCTCACCGGCAAAGGCCGCATAAGAGATATAGGCCTCATCAGCAAGAGTACCTCGAACGCGCTGCTCATCCTCGTCGGCTTCGCGCAGGATCGAGACCAGCGTCTCTGTCGCTGAAGAGGCTATTTTCTGTAGCACAATCGACATAGCAACATTTCCTCAAACAAGCAGCATATTTCAGCGCGTGCTGCGACGCCGAACCACCGTTTTCATGCCATGCTTTCTAAAGGTTACCCGGAGTTACTCGGCGGTTCGTCCGCCATCAACCGCGAGTACCTGACCGGTAATGTAGCTGGCTGCTTCGGAAGCAAGAAATAATACACAAGGGGCAAGCTCGCCGGGCTGTCCGATTCGCCTCATAGGGGTTGCAGCGGCAATGGCGGCTTCGGAGCGCTGAAGGATCGCCTCTGTCATGCGCGTCCTGAACATAGCAGGAGCAACGGCATTGACGCGCACGTTTTTCGCTCCCCACTCCAGAGCGAGAGAGCGAGTCAGGTTAATAATTGCAGCTTTGCTGGTATTATAGCCGATCGTGTTACGCTGTCCACCACCCAGACCAGCAATTGAGGCAATATTGACGATCGCACCTTTCTGGCGTTCCAACATATGCCGGCCAACATACTGGGACATGAGAAACGTGCCGGTAATATTGGCCTCGATCACCTGATGCCACTTCTCCAATGGCATCATTTCGGCTGGCGCACCCCAGGTCAGCCCGGCGTTATTGACCAGCACATCAATCTTGCCACACGCCTCAAGCGTTTGTTGTACCACCTGCTCAACCGATGTGCTATCGGCAACGTCGCAAATAAAGGCATGAACGCTCGCGCCCTGGTCTGTCAGCATCTGTTTTGCTTCATTGAGCCATTGCTCACGACGGGCCGTAATCACAACCGTTGCGCCAGCCGCACCAAAGGATTGAGCAATCTCCAGCCCCAACCCACGTGACCCACCAGTGACGAGCACCACTTCATTGGAAAAATCAAAGGTAACGGTTCCCATTGTCAAACCTCCCTGTTTTCAGACATGCATGGCGATCTTTGCCAGAATCTCATCCATCTCAAACGGCTTCGCGACAAAATCGTCGGCCCCGGCTGCAAGCACAGTCGGCTCTGCGCCAGGGTGGGCAGAAAACATAATAACTGGAATATGACCTGTTTCTGGCTGGCGCTTGAGGCGACGGACAATCTCGCGTCCATCTTTCCCTGAGAGTAAAACATCAATGAGGATAAGGTCCGGCAGGATGTCATCACGTAACGTATCAATGTACTCAGCCCTCTCTGCAACAGCAACGGCATACCCCTCCTGTGTCAGTAGCTCTTGCAGAAATTCTAAAATGTCAGGCTCATCATCAACTACCAGGATTTTTTTCTGTCTACTTTGCATATGTCCTCTTCACCGTTACATACAGAGGCAAGCCTCTTTCCCTCTTCCATAAGGGGCAAGGTAAAATGAAAGGTTGCGCCTTTGCCTTTCTGGCTCTCCACCCACATCTGTCCGCCGTGCCGCCTGACGATCTCGCTGGAGATATAGAGGCCAATCCCCAATCCTGGATACGTCTTCTCTGCTGGTTCCGTCACCTGATAAAAACGCTCAAAGATCTTGCGATGATGATCTTTCGTAATCCCAATGCCAAAATCCTGCACGCTCACCAGGATTTTTTGCCGCTCGTTTGCCATCCGTATCAACACAGTACCGGCGTGAGGAGAATATTTGATCGCGTTATTCAACAGATTAATGAGCACCTGCCCGATACGATCGCGATCGCCAAAGATGGTTGCCTGTGTTTGCCCTTCAAGCAACAGGCGATGTGTTTGCGTCGTTTCCTGAATACTGACGATAACCTCTTGCACCAATTCATCCATCAGAAAAGCTTCTTCCCGGTAGATCAGCTTGCCAGTCTGCATGCGGGAGAGATCGAGCAAATCATTGATCAGGGTCGTTAATTTATGAATCTGAATATCCATGCGGGCTAGATAATGCTGAACTTTCTCATCGTCCTGCCCGCTTAAACGCCGCTGCACAAGCGAGAGAAAACCTTTGAGGCTGGTCACCGGCGTTTTGAGTTCATGGCTCGCCATACTGATGAACTCATCTTTTCGTTTATCCTGTTCCTGTCGCTCGCTAACATCACGGAGGCTGCACTGAATCACTTCGTGTCCATTGGTTCGATAGCGATTGCTCACAAACTCAATATAGCGAAGCTGCCCCTCTCTGGTCTGCAACGGAACCGCCTCGTAACGGATTGAAGGTTGCGCCAACGTCTCCTGACCAATCTCCTGCTGCTGCAACATCCCTGATTGCCAGAGATTACTGCCTACAAGCTGCTCACGTGTATAGCCGGATAATTCAGTCACCGCAGGATTGGCATCAGTAATCACATAGGTTGCGGCATCGATAATAAGCAAGCTATCTTTGGAAGTTTCAAAGAGGCGGCGATAGCGATCTTCAGATATCCTCAGTTGTTCCTCCGCCGCTTTTCGTTCCACAATCTCGGCTTCAAGCGAACTGGCCTTTTGCTGTAACAAGCTAATAGCGCGAAGACGTTCGTCAGCCTGAACCAGCGAGGTATAACTTTCATCAGGAATGACATGCGCATGCTCCTGACAGATCCTGGCAAACTGTTCCCGATGAATGTCTCCTGCAAAACAGTGCATAGGATACGAGCAGAACAGTGTAAAAACAGAGGAATTACGATGCAAATCATTCCACAGCTCTTCCAGACGAACGGCGGCATCTGGCTTTCCCTCGATCCAGAGTTGCGTGACCATTTCTCCAAAGACACGTACATGGCGTCCGTCCCGCGCCGCCTGTTTGATCATGCCATCAATGGTTTGAGAAAAGCGTTCAGGCTCGGGCCAATCATCGATCATGAAAAGAGCAAGTGCCGAGTTTACATCGCATGCAATATACTTATCCTGTGTGCGAGCATAGGCCAGGTCCACCCCCTTCGCCTGCAAACGTTCTTCAAGCATGAGAAGATGCTCCTGAGTGGCAATCACGATGCAAGCATTGTCTGTTGCAAGACCAGTGTGGAGAAAATGAGTGACCGCATTCAGGAGAAAGGTATCATTTTCATAAAACTGGACGAAGTGCTTTGAGGTATATATCTCACTCCAGTGTGTGAACGCATTTTCTGGCTCTGGAGCTATATGGTTGTCGTTAGATATAATTGCCATGTACGCTGGCCCCTATTTTCTCACTGGATACATTTTTCCTAAATACTTTAACACTTTTACTCTACCAGGGCAAGGTCATCAATTACAGAGCAGCCTCCACGCGTACAATAGCAAGCACATGAAGACAACGTGAATATGTCCGCAAGCACATGATACAATACTATCGTTTCTGTTTGCTAGATACCTTTACGCAAGGAGGGGATTTGCCATAGTGACCAAAAAAGCCATTACTCAGTTCTTAATGCGTCCAGAAGATAAACGCCGCCTCACAGGGCTGCCCTGGCATACGAGGCTGGAAGAATGGGGAGAGCAGGGGGTACAGTTGCTGATAGTGCGGCGGGGAGAGTCGCGCCACCCGGTTGTTTTTGTCGAGCAGCAGGGAGTGCGCTATGCCATCAAAGAAACGACGCCTCGTATGGCAGAGCGAGAAATACGCATTCTTCATGAGATAGAAAATCGTGGTGTTCCTGCCCTCAGCCCCATCGGCCATGTCATCGTCCCATCCTCACCGATTGCGCTTGATATGCCAAAACTGGGGGGAGCGACACAATATATCAGTGGAGATCGTGGCTACACTGTTACCAGATTAGCGCCTCGCGTTATTCCTCATGTGCTGCTGTACCGCCTACCACTCAATAAGCGCACTAAACAACACCTCTTATCAGCGGTGGCAGTGCTGATGGTGGAGCTACACGAACACGGTGTCTATTGGGGCGACCCTTCTCTGGCCAATGTGCTGATCCGCATTGATGGTCGGCAAATCCTGGCGATTATGGCGGATGCAGAGACATCAGAGCTGTTCCCGGGGCCTGTCAGTGATGGGCTGCGCGAGCAAGATCTGGCCTTATTCGGCGAATCGCTGGCATGGCAGGCCGAAGATCTCCGCCAGGCACGAGACCTGCCGGAAGACGTGCAACTCCTGAACGATAAAGATTTCCGCTACTTTGAGAAACGTTATCGCTGGCTGCGACGCCAACACACGCACCTGGCCGATTCATCGAGCTTCCGTACTCTGTTCCAGGCAGAGCAATTTTTACACAGGCTGAATCACGTCGGATACTCGCTGCTGGGTTTAAGCGGGCAAGCGCTACAAAGCTTTACCACGGTGCTGCCAGGATGGTATCAGCGGCGCATTTACGAGCTGATCCACGTCTCGGTTCCGCGTCTGTACGCCCGTCGCTTCTATAATCTCATACTGGGTCATCAATATCTCATGCATGAAAAACTGGGGCGCGATGTGAGCATCGAGGAGGCTGCGCAAGATTGGTATACCAATTATCATCTTCCGGCGATCTTGCTATTGCGTCAACACCTTGCCAGCAATCAAGACCCAATGCAAGCCTACTTTGACATCATGGATCATAAATGGAACATGAGCGTCAAGGCGGGACACGAAATACCGCTGGACGAGGCGATTCTCGACTGGTCAATGCAACGGGCCGATACCGGCGAACTGGGCGCGATCGATCCCGCTAGCGTTGCGACGTGGTGGCGCGAACGTGAACCGGTCGCTCAGGCATTAGAGCCGCCATTGATTGAAAGCAAAGAGCTTGAACCACTTCTCTCTACCAGCGAGAGGCCACTGGTCAGGCTCAATCAACCTGAATTAGCACAGAAGTTGCCTGAGATACTCAAGGATAACAGGAAACAAGTAGAAGAAGAAGAATAAACGACAAAAAAATGGAACCTGGCTTCATAAAGAATGCCAGGTTCTTGATATGTTTAAAAGAGATGAGAGGGGAGCAACAATTATGCTTCCTCGCCAGATGATGGCGTCTCCTCCACCTCATCATCCTCTTCCTCCTCAACGACCTCAGCCTCACCAACTTTAAAGCTGTTCATGTTGCCGCGAATTTGCTCCTCAATAGCCAGGGCAACGTCGGTATTCTGGCGCAAGAAATCTTTCGCGTTCTCGCGACCCTGACCAAGCCGGATATCACCAACGTTAAACCAGGCACCGCTCTTCTTGACCAGCCCCATCTCCAGACCAAGATCGAGCAGACCACCTTCGCGCGAAATGCCTTCGCTATACATGATGTCGAACTCGGCGGATTTGAAGGGGGGAGCCACTTTGTTTTTCAGAACACGAACACGTGTGCGGTTTCCCACCACATCCGTACCAATTTTAATCGAATCGGTACGGCGAATATCCAGACGCACAGAAGCGTAGAATTTGAGGGCTTTACCGCCAGCCGTCGTTTCAGGATTACCGAACATCACGCCGATCTTTTCACGCAGCTGATTGGTAAAGATCACGGCACAGTTGGAATTGCTGATCGCTCCGGTGAGCTTACGCAGCGCCTGACTCATCAAGCGGGCTTGCAGACCAACGTGAGAGTCGCCCATCTCACCTTCAATTTCAGCGCGTGGTACCAGAGCTGCCACCGAGTCAACCACCACCACATCAACGGCGTTGCTGCGGACCAGCGAGTCCACGATTTCTAGCGCCTGTTCGCCGGTATCAGGCTGTGAAATGAGCAGTTTTTCGGTATCGACGCCACAACGAGCGGCATAGGTGCGATCAAATGCGTGTTCGGCATCGATGAAAGCGGCATAGCCACCGGCGCGTTGTGCGTTGGCGATCACATGTTGGCAGAGGGTGGTTTTACCCGAAGATTCAGGGCCATAGATCTCAGTAATACGTCCTCTGGGCAAGCCCCCAATGCCGAGGGCCAGATCCAGGGCAACCGAACCAGTAGAGATCACATCAACCTGAACTTTGGCAGCATCGCCCATTTTCATGATAGCGCCTTTACCAAAGCGACGTTCAATCTGCTGAAGCGCCAGGTCAATAGCCTTCTCTCGCTCGCTCATGCCAGCAGTAGCAGTACCATTGCGATCTACGGTAGGTTTTTCCTTTTTACTCATTAACATTTCCTCAGCATGGGGCGTACATCATCGCGATGGGATTGTCCCATTCCACCCCCTGCCTTCCTCCTTTTTCTTCAAACCAGTCAAGGATTTGCAAACCAGAAAGAACTCATCCTCGCAAACAAGCAGACGATTGTCGCTTCTCAATACTTTCTCTAGAGAATGAGAGTCGCTATGCATCTCCCGTTGCAATGCTTCTATATACGTATTCTCTGGCAAGGATTGAAAACCGGAAATAGGCGCTCTCTTCGTCTATCTCCCTGAAGTAGAACAAGAGTACCATAAGTACAAATCGCTGTCAAGTTGTGCTTGCAGTACTCACGCAACAACAATACGCATACACACTGGTAGGGAAGGCGTACACGCACTCCGGTACGCCCATCAACACCCCATCTGAGAAACCGAAAATGAATATCGCTATAGCTCGCGCCTGCCCTCCAGTGCACGACTGAGCGTTCCTTCGTCAGCGTACTCTAGATCGCTCCCCAGAGGAAGACCACGTGCCAGGGTCGTTACCTTCAAATCAGACGGATTTAGCTCATTCTGGATATCGCGTTTGATCGTGCTAGCGGTATAATCGCCCTCAAAACCCGGATTCGTCGCCAGGATTACCTCGTGTACAGTCTCTTGTTCCAGGCGCTTGAGCAGCTCTTCGATACGGATATCCTTTGGCCCGATACCATTCATAGGCGATAGCGCACCATGCAATACGTGATACAACCCTTTATACACACCCGTCTTTTCCAGGGCCAGCACATCAAGCGGTTCTTCTACCACACAGATGATATCCTGTTCGCGCGATGAATTGCTACAAATAGGACACGGATCAGTCTCTGTGATATTAAAGCAGCGCGAACAATATACAATACGTTCTTTCACACGTATGATAGCGTCTGACAGACGGCGAGCCTGATCCGTCGGACTACGCAAAATGAAAAAGGTCAGGCGCTGCGCAGTCTTCACGCCAATACCGGGCAGTTTAGAAAACTCCTCGATCAACGCAGCCACCGGAGGTGCAACATCGCTCATGATTTAGAACAATCCTCCAGGCAAACGCATCCCCCCGGTAGCATTACCCACCAGCTTTTGCTGTGCGTCGGTCACCTTTGTAAAAGCATCCTTTGCCGCAGCCTTCACCATGATCTCCAACTCGGCGATATCCTCGGCAGTAAACGCTTCAGGATCGATCTTGACACCGATGATCTCAAACTTTCCGCTCA
>JAICIM010000304.1 GCA_025928885.1 Ktedonobacteraceae bacterium
ATCTTGCTGCCCCTCGCCGTCCTCAACGCGGTAATCACAGCAGTTGTGGTGGCGTTTAACTGGTCGTGGGTCGTCAGTTGCGTGGCCGGGCTGCTCGTCATCATCATTGCGCTGGCTCTCATCCGCCGCCAGAGCATCGTCGAAGGGACGCGCTTCGAGGACAAGGCTGGCAAGGGTGTTAACCTGATGCCCGCGACGGTGAAGCTGGTCAAGTTCGAGCCGGTTGCCCCCGCCTCTGAAGCGGTCGCGACTGAGGAAGCTGCACCAGAACAGAAAGCGGTACAGGTGTAGCAGTGACAGGCGTAGGTGACTCTGGTAAGATGGTGAGTAGTTCATATTCAATAGAATTGTAAGTGATGCAAAACCAGGAGAAAGTGTATGTCCACCTACGCCTATCACAATATATTGAACAAAATTCGGCAGGAACTTACGCCCGAAGAGCAGATAGAACTACTTGCGGATCTTGCTGCGGCTGTGCGCGATTTCCAGATCGCACAGAAATCACAACAGGGCAGGCTCACACCTTCGGCTGCAACTGAACAAGATTCTCAAGAACCAGAGCATACCTTTCTTGAGTTAAGAGGATTGGGTAAGGAGCTTTGGAGGAGCGTTGATGTAGATCAATATCTTGAGGAGGAGAGAAATTCATGGGATGGGTAGAGACGTTGCATGAATTACAACTCGTGCAAGAACAGGAGAAAGCGTATGTCAGCTTACGCCTATCATAATATACTCAATCAATTTGAGCAACTTACGCTTGAAGAGCAGCAACAATTGCTACAGGATATCGCAAACGTCGTTCAGCGGCATCAAGTGACAAATAAGCCACAGCGTAGCATTTTAGAGTTTGAAGGATTGGGTAAAGAAATCTGGGAAGGTATTGATGTAGATCGGTACATTGAGGAGGAACGGAATTCATGGGATGGGTAGAGGATCTGCATGGGGAAAAAGTCGCAGTGGATACGGCACCTTTCATCTACTTTATTGAGAAAAAGCCAGCCTATGTGGATATGTTGCATCCTTTCTTTCAAGCAGTAGATAGAGGGCAGATCAGCGTTGTTACGTCCATGATAACTCTGTTAGAAGTGCTGGTGCATCCATTACGAATTGGAAATACGGCACTGGCTCAGGAATACCGCGAGATGTTATTCAATACCAGAGGAATAACTACCCGTCTCATGTCTCTAGAGGTTGCAGAGGAGGCTGCTCGACTTCGAGCCTCCTACAACGTTCGCACGCCTGATTCGATCCAGATGGCGACTGCTATCACGGCTAAGGCTTCGTTCTTTTTGACTAACGATATAAAGTTGCCATCATTGCCCAGTTTGCCTTTATTAGCATTAGATAAATTAAGAGCAGAGCCTTACAGCTAAGGAGTTCACTACATGTCTTTAGATATACTCAAAGGTCTGGCTACCACTCTCAAAAATATTGGACGGAAGCCTACCACCATCTCTTACCCCGAAGAGGAGCGTGAGCTACCTGCTCGCTTCCGAGGCCGCCATGTGCTGCATCGCTACGATAACGAGCTGGAGCGCTGCGTGGGCTGCTATCTCTGCGCGGGGGCTTGTCCGGCTGATGCCATCTACATCGAGGCCGACGAGAACACCGACGAGAACCGTGTCTCACCCGGTGAGCGCTATGCGAAGGTCTTCGATGTCAACATGCTGCGCTGTATCTTCTGCGGCTACTGCCAGGCAGCATGTCCAACGGGCGCTATCACGTTGGAAAAAGAATTTAAGCTTGCTTCCTTCAATCCCGAAGATATGGTCTATCACAAAGAGCAGTTGCTCGAATCCAAAGGACAGGCCACACGCGGTTCCGCTGAGGTCTGGGCCGATCCGGCACCTGCTGAGGCCGAACAGCCTGTACCGGTCAACAGTGGCATCTTCGATGGCTCACGGGCCAGTGCCGCCGCCGTTGGTCTCGGCACAATGGAAACGGAGCGCCCGGTGCTGTTAGAGGACGAGGAGCAAGACAAGGATCGCAGAACATTATAAAGGGCGAGTTTCCTGATATCTCACTACATTATTATGGGTGAGAAAGATGGATGTGTCTTGATCCTCGCCCGGAGGATTTTGCTATGACATTTGAGCAGATATCATTTATCGTGCTGGCGGTTGCCAGCATTGCTTCTGCCATAGGGGTTATCTCCTTTAAGAACGCCGTGCATAGCGCCCTGAGCCTGATTCTAACCTTGCTATTTCTGGCGCTATTCTATCTGCAACTCAACGCCATGTTTATCGCAGTGGTGCAGATCTTAATCTATGCGGGCGCAATTATGGTGCTTTTCCTCTTTGTGGTGACGATGCTGGCCCCCGACACGACAGTAGAGGGCAACGATCGTATCCCCTGGCAGAAAGCCGTTGGCATTGCGCTGGGCCTGATCCTGGCTGGCGCTCTAAGCTTCCTGATCTTCTCGGGTCAGTCTCTTGCGCAACCAGAGAAGAACGGACTGGCACAGCAGGTGGCGAAGATCGGCGACGTGCAGGGGTTCGGCAATGCGCTCTTCCACGGCTTCCTGTTCCCTTTCGAGGTGACCAGCTTATTGATCGTTATCGCCATCCTGGGGGCGCTTGTCTTTGGGCGAAGGGCCTGAGTTGTTGGAGGGTTTTGATCTATGACACCAATAGCAAATCTGGCCCCATCGTGGGCCTACCTGACGCTCAGCGCCATTCTGTTTACGATCGGCGCTGTTGGCGTGCTGATTCGACGCAATCCACTGATTATATTCATGTCTATTGAGTTGATGCTCAATGCCGTCAATCTATCGTTTGTGGCCTTTTCTAAGTTTCTCAATTCAGCGGATGGACAGACGTTTGTTTTCCTTATCCTCACAGTGGCTGCCGCCGAAGTGGTGGTTGGACTGGCACTTATCGTCGCTATCTTCCGCACGCGCCGCAATATCGATGTTGACGACATGAACATACTGAGAGGCTAGATGTATGGCTAATCTAAGTTTATGGGTGCTGCTGCCACCACTGCTCGGCTTCATTATACTGGGGCTTGTGGGCAGGCTGATGGGGCGCTCAGGAATTTTGACGGTGGCCTGGGGAGCGTGCGGCCTCTCCTTTCTCGTCGCCATCTTCAATTTCATCAGCATCATTAGCACGCCCGTCTCCGGTCGCTCCAGCGATCTGACCGTCTACGAATGGGTCACGTCGGGGATCGGCAACGGGGCGTTTCATCTCAATTTCGGGCTGCTCTACGATCCACTGACCGCAACGATGTTGCTGGTGGTTACCGGTGTGGGCCTGCTGATCCACATCTATTCCGCTGGCTATATGGAAGATGATCCTGGTTTCTGGCGCTTCTTCGCCTACCTGAACTTCTTTATTTTCTCGATGGTTCTGCTGGTGACAGCCGACAATTTCCTCTTCCTGCTCGTTGGTTGGGGACTGGTCGGCCTGGCCTCGTACCTGCTGATCGGGTTCTGGTATCAGCGCCGCGCTCCCGTCGCGGCTGCGCGAAAAGCGTTCGTGATCAACATCATCGGCGACTTCGGCCTGATGCTGGCGATCTTCCTGCTGTTCATCAACTATGGCTCACTAAACTATCAAGATGTCTTCGGCAGCATCAACAAAGTGCCGCTGGGCAGTGCTACGGCCATTGCTATCGCGCTGCTGCTCTTCGTGGCCTGTGCCGCCAAATCCGCACAGTTGCCGCTCTATATGTGGTTGCCGGACGCAATGGAAGGCCCGACCCCCGTTAGCGCCCTGATCCACGCCGCAACGATGGTCACGGCTGGCGTCTATCTGGTCGCCCGCGCCAATCCATTGTTCGAGAATGCTCCCATCGCGCTCAACGTCGTGGCTGGCATCGGTGGTGCTACCGCCATTTATGCCGCGATCATCGCGCTCACCCAGCTTGATATCAAGCGCGTGCTGGCCTATTCGACGATTAGCCAGCTTGGCTATATGTTCATGGGCGAGGGTGTGCATAACTACACTTCCGGCATCTTCCATCTGGTGACGCATGCCTTCTTCAAAGCGCTGCTCTTCCTGGGCGCTGGCGCGATCATTCACGCGCTGGCTGGCGAACAGGATATGCGCAATATGGGCGGCCTGCGGCAGCGTTTGCCGATCACGTTCTGGACTTTCCTGGCGGCAGTGCTGGCAATCAGCGGCATCCCGCCCTTCGCTGGCTTCTGGAGTAAAGACGAAATTCTCGGTTCGGCGCTCAATGCCGCGATCACTTCCGGCGATCCCTGGTCCTGGGTCCTCTGGGCTGTGGGCCTGCTGACCGCCGTTCTCACCGCGTTCTATATGTTCCGTCTCTTCTTCGGTATCTTCTTCGGCACCTATCGCGGCGAACGTGTCCACGTTCCTGCTACCGAACATGAGCAGGAGGAGGAAGAGGCAGAAGACGCCGGACATGGGCATGGACATGCTGGCCCGGTGCGCTACTACGATATCCGCGAAGTTCCCGCCGTCATGTATGTGCCGCTGGTGATCCTGGGCCTGCTCTCTCTGGTCGGTGGCGCGATCAACCTTCCCGGCTTGAGCACGCTGGCAAACTTCCTTGATCCAGTTTTCCATACCGTCCCGGCGCACGAGATTCCCTCAACGCTTGAATGGGTCTCGATTGGCCTGGGCATAGTGGCCGCGCTGGTTGGTCTCGGCCTGGCATGGAGCCGTTATCGCAAGGGCTTCGAGTACAAAGAGAACAGCAACCCGGCCTATCAGTTCGTTCTCCACAAGTATTATGTGGATGAGGCGCTGGATGTGGTGCTGATTCGCCCGATCCTCGCGCTGGGTCGTGGCCTGACCTTCGGGCTGGAGAACTTCACGCTGGATGGCCTGAGCCGGGGTATTGGCTGGGTGCTGCGGGCATGCAGCTCTGGCCTGCGCCGCCTGCAAACGGGCTATATGCGCAACTATGCGCTGGCAATTATGCTCGGCGTTGTTTTGATCGTCGTGTATTATGCGGTGAGGGGGTAGAGGTTCATGTCTATTCTACTGTCCGTGCTTATCTTCCTCCCCATCGTTGGAGGAATCGTCACGCTCTGCCTGCCGCGCGATCGTCATAGCCTGATCCGCTGGGTAGCGCTGGCGTTCTCCGGGGTCAATCTGATCCTGGCCCTGATTCTGCTGCTGCTCTTCTCACAAACGGCGGGCAGCGCGTTGAGTACTTCACCTTTTCAAGAAAGTATTCCCTGGATTCCCAGCGCTGGCATCAACTACAGCCTGGATGTGGACGGCATCAGTGTGCTGCTCGTGGCACTGACCGCCCTGCTAACGACGATCTGTATGGCGGCCTCGTTCCGCATTGAGCAGAAGGTCAAGAGCTATATGGCCTTTATGCTGCTCTTTGAAAGCGGCATGCTGGGCGTGTTCATGGCTACCAATCTCTTCCTGTTCTATGTATGCTGGGAAGTGATGCTGATCCCCGCCTACTTCCTGGTCGGCAGCTGGGGTGGCGAGCGCCGTATCTACGCCGTCTTCAAGTTCGTGCTGTACACGGCGGTTGGTAGCTTCCTGATGCTGATTGGCATCATCGCACTGGGCTACTTCCATCAGGTCGCAGCAGGTGCCAACTGCGGCTACACACTCGATCTGGCAACTCTGCTCAACGGTCGCGTTAATCCCACGACGGGGGCGCGTATCTGTCAGGCGAACCTGAGCGGCGATGTGCAGACCTGGCTGCTGCTGGCCTTTGCGGCGGCGTTCGTGGTGAAGATTCCTTTCGTCCCGTTCCATAGCTGGCTGCCCGACACTTATAGCGAGGCTCCAGCACCCGTGACAGCGCTACTGGCTGGTGCGATGTCGAAAACCGGCGCGTATGGCTTCCTGCGGCTCTGCCTCCCGCTGTTCCCGCAGGCCATCCAGAACCTTGCGCCGCTCTTCAATATCCTGGCGGTGATCGGTATTCTTTACTGCGCCCTGCAAGCGCTGGTGCAGACCGATATCAAACGCCTGCTCGGATATTCCAGTATCAGCCACCTCGGCGTGGTGATGCTGGGCATGCTGGCCTTCAATGCTCAGGGCGTCGAGGGTTCGGTGCTGCAAATGGTCAATCACGGCATCACAACCGCCGCACTCTTCCTCATCGCTGGCTTCCTCGAAGCCCGGACCGGCACACGCAAGCTGTCCGATTTTGGTGGATTGGCGGTGAAGGTTCCGGTGCTGGCGACGGTGATGTTTATTGTGGTGCTCTCATCGCTTGGCCTGCCCGGGCTTAATAGCTTCACGGGCGAGTTTCTATCGCTGCTCGGTGCCTTCCGTAGCAATGCGATCTATGGCACGCTCGGCACGATCGTCGTTATTCCGGCTGCGTGGTATCTGATCCGCTTCTTCCAGGGCATTATGACTGGACCACAACAGCGGCTTGGCACGGTTGGCGTGATGTTGCGCAAGGGTACACTGAGCGATATACGCCTGTCCGAGTTCCTGATTGTTCTTCCATTACTGGCGTTGATCTTCTACATTGGCTTGCAGCCAGCGCCCCTGACGTTCTTGCTGCACCAATCAGTGATCGATACGATGCACACACTTGGCACTGTATTGGTAAAATAAACCGTAGGGGTATCCGCGTAGCGCGGATACCCTCTCTACGAGGTATTTTCGATGACTTATACATTTATGGCTTCCCTCGATGACTGGGGGAGAATCGCGCCAGTGCTGGTTCTGGTGGGTATGACGCTCATTGTCATGCTGGTCGATCTGATCTTGCCTCACGAGGGCGAGCGGTCAAAACATAGCGGCCCACAGAACTTCGCCGTGTTGCCGATCCTGGCATTTCTCGGCGTTCTCGGCTCCCTGGCAGCGACAATCACGCTCTTCTTTCTGGGCGACCAGCAGAGAGCATTTAACGAGATGCTTGGCTCAGATGGCGGCTCGCTCTATGCCTATCTGATTATCCTGACGGCCAGCGGCCTGGGTATTCTGTTCTCGCCCGCCTATCTGCGCCGCCTGGACCTTGTTCACCAGGGCGAGTATTATGCGCTACTGCTGCTGGCGACAACCGGCATGATGCTGCTGGCTGCATCCACCAGCTTTATGATGGTCTTCCTGGGGATCGAGATGCTCTCGCTGGCTCTCTACATCCTCTGTAGCTTTGTTGGACGGCGCAAAATGTCGCAAGAGTCGGGCATGAAGTACTTCCTGCTCAGCTCGTTTGCTTCGGCCTTCCTGCTCTATGGTATCGCCCTGACCTATGGTGCGACCGGCCACACCTCGTTTGCGGGCGTCGCTCAGGCGATTGCGAAGACCAACGGGCATGCTCCGACGCTGCTGCTGATCGCAATGGGCTTGATGGCGGTCGGTCTGGCCTTCAAGGTCTCGGCCATTCCGTTCCAGGCGTGGACCCCCGATGTCTATCAGGGCGCTCCGGCTCCTATCACGGCCTTTATGTCGGTCGGCACGAAGGCGGCGGCAATGATCGCATTTGTGCGCATCTTTGGCTTCGTCCTCTGGCCCGTCCATCTGGACTGGCAACCGGTGATCTGGGTGATTACGGTCCTGACCATCGTTGGTGGTAACGTGATGGCGCTGGTGCAGCGCAACGCGAAACGCATGCTGGCCTACTCCAGCATCGCCCACGCTGGCTATCTGCTGATCGGCGTGGTTGTGGGTCAGGCGCTGGGTGCCTCGGCCATTCTCTTCTACCTGCTGTGCTATGCCTTCCTGAACACTGGAGCCTTTGGCGTCATCTCCGTCCTGGAGAAACTCGACAACTCCGGTAGCGATGCAGAAGGTTTGCGCGGCCTGTGGTATCGTCGCCCCATCCTGGCTGGTCTGCTGGCCTTCTTCCTGCTGGGATTGGCCGGTTTCCCGCCGATGGCTGGATTCGCTGCGAAGTACTACCTGTTCTACGCAGCCGCCACCAGCGGCCACATCGAACTGCTGATCATCGGTGTGCTGGCCAGCGTGCTCGGTATGTACTACTACCTGCGCACAATCACAACCATGTTCATGGAGCGTGATCAGGCGGCAGAGGCAGCGTTAGCCACCGTTCCCGCGACACCAGCCCCGGCCCGCAGCGCAAGACGCAGCACATCACGCGGTGGCACCGCTGTTGCTGAGAGGCCGGTGGCGACGAAGGTGATGAAACCTGTTGGGGAGGCGACGGCTGTTGCCGAAAATAAAGCTGGCAAGCTGGCTGTGTTTTCGGGCATCGCGCTGGGTATTGCCGCGCTTGGCACCCTGGCGATGGGTACAGCCCTCCCCTTCTGGCTGGTCACCCTCGCTCAGCAGGCGGCGGCAATGATGTTTAAATAAACAACAATAAGAGCAAAGGGAGAGCGGTTCACGGGTCTAAAGCCTATGAACCGCTCTCCCTTTATTTTTGGTTCGGGATGTCGTAGCCGCGGGGGGGTTTTGGAGGGGGGGCCCCCGACCGGAAAAGCAGAGTGAGGGCAGCAAAACGGAGGGCG
>JAICIM010000602.1 GCA_025928885.1 Ktedonobacteraceae bacterium
CACACTTGACGTTGGGGACGATGCGCGATAAAGTCGCGCAACTACGAACACCATCTGAGGGTCGGCTCTATAGTAGCACATTCAGGCTACCTTATCACTTAGGTCTGCTTCTATCGCGTTATACTTGCAGTTGATACCAACTGTTGCTCTCTGCTTTCTAGCGGAGAGTGGGACAGCAACTATTCAGGGGACGACCAGCCGGGAGTAATGAAAAGATGTCCGTAATACAGCCTCAATTATCAGATACACAACCTGCTTTCTTCGGTATTACTACCACCACGCCGCCCCCTATCGATCCGCAGTCGATGATGCAACGTGCCGACGAAGTGAACACAATACAGGGTATGTTGAATGATCCGCTTTCCAGTGCGGTGATGGTGGTCGGCTCGCCCGGCGTCGGCAAATCGACGCTGGCAGGTCTGCTCTATAATCGCCTCCTGCTGACCAAGCAAAACAATATACCCGCGCCACACTACCTGCTCTGGCTGGGCATCGGCACCTATACGACTCTGCCCGACCTCATTTCCGCCATCCTCACGGGCGTGGAAATGCCAGACCCCAGCCTCTTCCTGCAAACGCCAGCGGAGCAGATGGCCTCGCTCCTCCAGGCATTGCGGCGACCAGAAGCAAACGCCCTGATCGTGCTGGATCAATTTGAGTCTCTGCTGCATCCCGAAACCAGCCAGGGCGTGGCGGGACGCGGCATGCTACTGCTCTTCCTCGATCTCCTGCAAAAAGATCTCGGCACCAGCCGCTTCCTCCTGACAAGCTACAACTCTCCCTACGACGAGCAGATGGAGGTGAGCCGCGTGCGCTCCTATCTGGTCTCGCAGATCACGATCCCCGAAGGGATGGCCTTGCTACAACGCCTCGGCATACAGGCGCTATCGGAAGAACTTTCGCTGGTCTGGCAGCGCTGCACCGGCCATGTTTTCGCCCTGGTACTGCTCAACGCGCTTCTCCAATTGAGCGGCCTCCCCCTCACCACGCTGCTCAACGCGCCCGATTATCAGGCGCTATGGGCGGGAGATATCATCACCCATCTCATCGCTGGCATCTACCACTATCTCAGCCCGATACAAAGCGCCCTGATCCGCGCCATCAGCCTCTTTACCGAGCCTGTCCCCGCTTCTGGCATCTTTATGATGGCGACCGGCAACGAGCCGACCAACGAGCGCTCCCATGCAGCCTTTGAACATGAACTGCATCTCCTGATACAGCTGCGCATCATACAACCACTGATGGTGCGCAATGAGGTGTATTATACCTTACATCAATTGCTGCGCCAGTACGTACTGGAACACTACCTGGAAGGGAACGAGCGTCGCTTGAGCGAGGAAAAGGCAGCGCTGGGCGTAGTGCCGCCAGCATCCGCGCTCCCCGGTGGCCCCGAAGCACAGCGCGTGGCAATCGCGGCAGGACACATGCAGGTTGCCACCTATTATCAGCAACTGGCCCGCACCTATTGCCCGCCACGAGAACAGCGCAGGGGACTACAGGATATCAATCTGCTGGTGGTGGCGCTGCGCCATCTCTGTCAGGGCTGGCACTGGCAGGACTCGTGCGACCTCCTCTTCAAAGAGGGGCTACACGAGCAGATGGTCAAATGGGGTGCCTGGAATACATTGATCGGCCTCTATACAGCCATGCTTCCTCCCTTTGGTCATCTGAGCAAACGCGATGAAGGGTTGGTGTATAGCCATGTGGGGATGTTGTATGGTCGGCTCGGAGAGCAGCAACAGAGCCAGTCGTATTTCGAGCAGGCGCTGCTTATCCAACAGGAGATCGGCGACTTCAAGGGACAGGCGGCGACTCTAGCAAATCAGGGTGAGCTGTTACGTATGCAGGAGGCACACAAAGAGGCGCTGGCCTGCTTTGAAAAAGCGCTGGCCCTGGCCTATCAGCAGGGCGATAGCAACTTGCAGGGCATCATGCTACATAACCTGGGACTGCTCTATCATGGCATGAAGGATTTTCGCCAGGCATTTAGCTACTACCTGGAAGCACTCAGGTTGGGGTATAATTTTCGAGAGCAGCAAAATCGAGGCATGGTTTTAACCAACATGGGTGTACTTTTGTATGAAGAAGGCTTGTCAACGGAGTCAATGGCGGTCTTGCTCGCCGCCCTCAAGCTCCGGCAAGCACAGCAAGATCCCACCGTTGTTTTATTAGAGAACTTTCTCGGTGCGCTTGAAGAGAAGATGGGATCAGCGTCCTATGCGCTCTTATGTCAGGAGGCGTTAAGGAGACAAAAAAAGATATTCGGGCAATTTTTAGGTTCGAGAGTAAAACCATAGCACCTGTCAGGCAACGAACCGAAAAGCCCGTCTTTCTCTTCATCTTGCTGCCGATCAAGCGCAATACGACGCTACTGCGGATTCGTTTCCGTCAGCGCCGATTGCTCACCTGTCTGCTAACGAAAGAGAGTTTCTCACTTATGTCTACTGCAACTCCTCGCTCCGACAAGACCAAAAAGGCGGAAGAGACAATTGCCCCCAGCGCAAGTCATACTTATCAGGGCTGGTTGTTGATTGTGCAGGTCTTTGTGGCTGGTGCGACGACGATGGCGGTTGAGATGTCGGCATCGCGTTTGCTCGCGCCCTATTTCGGCACCTCACTGTTTGTCTGGGCCAACCTGATCGGGCTGATCCTGCTCTATCTAGCCGTTGGCTACTACGTTGGTGGCCGCGTTGCCGACCGCTATCCATTCCCATCCGTCCTCTATGGCATGACCGCCGTTGCTTCTCTTTTAATTGCTCTTATTCCCGTTGTTGCCCGTCCAATTCTGCTCTGGTCGCAGAGCGCCTTCGCTACCTATTCTATCGGCGTCTTTTACGGTTCGCTGGTCTCGGTGATCCTGCTCTTCGCCATCCCGATGATTCTGCTGGGCTGCGTCTCGCCCTACGCGATTCGTTTGCGCGTGGATCAAGTTGGCAAATCGGGCCGGACCGCTGGCATGCTCTACGCCATCTCAACTGGCGGCAGCATCGTCGGTACTTTCCTGCCCGTCCTCGTCCTTATTCCCGATATTGGGACGCGCTATACCTTCTTTGTCTTCGCAGCTGCTCTGCTACTGATCTCGCTGATCGGCCTGATTACCGGGGGTGCTGATGGTGGGCCGCTGTTCCCCAAAAAACCAGGCAAGCGCCTGCTCACGCTGCTGCTAATCATCCCGCTGGTGGCACTGCTCACTGGCATTCAGGGGCCGATCAAGCCACCAAGCGTGACCGATAGCAACGGCACCCTGATCGCTGAGCACGAGTCGGGCTACAACTATATTCAGGTGGTGAAAGTTGGCGACGAGACGCAGTTGATCCTCAACGAAGGTCTCGGCGTCCACTCGATCTACAACCCCCATCAGGTCCTCACACAGGGGCCGTGGGATTATTTTATGGTTGCTCCCTACTTCAACAAGCCGCCCTTCACGCCCAACCAGGTCCATCGCGTGGGCATCATCGGCCTGGGTGCAGGCACCTCGCCCCGCGAGTTTACCGCTGCCTATGGACCAATCCCGATCGATGGCGTTGAGATCGACGACGCGATTGTCAATATGGGCCGCAAATATTTTCATATGAATGAACCAAACCTCAACGTAATTGTGCAGGATGGGCGCTATTATCTGCAAACCACCTCGCATCAGTACGATATCATCGGCATCGACGCCTATCAGCAGCCCTATATTCCATTTCAATTGACCACCACACAGTTCTTTCAGGAGGTGCGCTCTCGCCTCACGCCGACTGGCGTGGCGGTGATCAATATCGGGCGTACCAGCACCGATTTTCGCCTCGTCAATGCGATGGCGCAAAATATGAAAACGATCTTTCCCAATGTCTATATGATTAACACCGAACGCTTCTCAAATACCCTGGTCATCGGCACCAACGCACCTACCGCGCTGGACAACTTTCGGGCCAACACCAATCTGCTCACCAACATTACGCTGCAAAATGTGGCTTATTCCAGCCTCAATGCGGGCAATATGCGCGAGGAGAAGCAGGCTCATGTCTACTTCACTGATGATCGCGCCCCCGTCGAGCAGATGATTGATACGGTCATTTTAGGAGCGGTCGAGCAGGGCAACCAATAAATGGAGAGAAGTACAAGCCTGCAAATGCAAAGAGAGAGCTTTGTCACAGAGAAACCTACGCTGGTGTTAGTGGTGGGGCTGCCCGGAGCGGGAAAAAGTACCCTGGCAATGGAGATCAGCCACGCGCTCAGCTGGCCCACCATCGATAAAGACACGCTCAAATCGACGCTGCTCAAAGCTGGAATGAGCAACGCGGAGGCGGGTGGCACGGCCTAC
>JAICIM010000234.1 GCA_025928885.1 Ktedonobacteraceae bacterium
GCCCGCCAGCACCTCCATAGCTCCATCGTGATCGAGATCATAGGCATCGATGGCAATCACCCGATGTTCGGTGAAATAGCGCCATTTCAGCTTCCCATCGTTGCTGAGGACATGAACGTTGCGATCTTCTGAACCAATAATAATCTCAACGCGCCCATCGCCGTCCAGGTCTTTAATCGCAATCGCCAGCACGCGATCGTGGGTATGATAGTTCCAAAGCAAGCGGCCATGCCGGCTATAGGCTGTGACGGTATTCTCAAGGCTCCCAGCAATCACCTCGGGGATCTGTTCGCCCGGAGCGCGAGGAGCCTGCATCGCATCATACGCGGCAACAATTTTAATCCCCTGTGGTGTGGAAATGGTCTGAATGGGCGTTGCCAGATCGCGTCCATAGAAGCAGAGCTTTTTATCTTCCGTTCCGACAATCACGGTAGGCGTACTACGCCTCTCCTGGGCCAGCAGATAAAAGCTAGACATCCACTCATTCATATAGGATGTGCGCGTAATGCTTTTCTTGGTGCCACTGATGACATAGATGTGGTGATCGGAAGAGCAGGCCAGGATATCCTGCCATTTGCGATGGTCGAGGTAGCCAGTTTGCAGCGCCAGAATCTGACCCGACAGACGCAACTGCCACAGATTTCTGCCAGCGGCGCTAAAGGCTTGTACGAGGCCCTCTGCTGAGCCTATCACCACCTCTCGTTGCTGATCACCGGAGATATCGCCAAGATAGAGGGCGCGAATATGGCCCGGTTTGTCTTTACACCAGCGCAACTGCACTTTTTGTTGTTGCAGCCGGAGCAGTTCGGTCAGTGCGAGAAGATGCTCCCCGCCGACCAGGCGCTCATGGGCATGTTCCAGCGTGGCCGGCTTGACCAGCGTATGGGGCCGCTCTTCATCCAGAATATCGCGTAACAGGGCCTGCTCTGCTGGCGACAGGTAGGTCAGGCTCTCCGGCGCAGGTTTCCCCAGTTGCTGATACTGGCGACGTATCTTGCGAGAGAGCTGGCGGATCAAACGTATGCGCAGGACGTGCAAGCGCGTATCTTCTGACCCCACTAGCAGTTCGATCTGTCCATCGTGATCGAAGTCGATAGCATAGAGGCTAAAAATGCCAGCGCCAAGATGGTGCTGCCAGAGTCGGTTACCCTGATGATCCAGAATGTAGAGATGCTGATCTTCCGATCCAGCAATGATCTCGTTATGGCCGTCATTATCCAGATCGGCCACTTGCAGGCAGAGGAGGCGATTCGAGAAGGCATGCGACCATTTGCGGGTAAAATCGGGGGTGAGGACAAGCAAATCTTTGGCATCGGTCCCGACTAAAATTTCAGTCTGCTGGTCGTGATCGATGTCGGCGGCGAAGATGGTGTAGATCTGGCGATCTTGCAGCAAATGCTGATGCAGACAACGGCCCTGGCTATTAAGCAGGTAGAGATAATGGTCACCAGAACCGGCCAGAATTTCTATCTCGCCATCGCCGTTCACATCCGCAGCACAGATGGCTCGTACCGGGCCTTGCGTGGCGAAGGTCCACAGCAACTTGCCCGATTCGGCATCCAGGGCATAGACGCGGCGATCTTCTGAGCCGGCAACGGCCATGCTGGGAGATGTAGAGGTGGGTTCGGTAATGATTACCTGGCGGATCACCTGCTCGCTTTTGAGCCAGTACGCGGTTTTCTCCTGGTCAGGCTCCGTGGCCCAATCCTGGCGACCCGGGGCAAACAGCTTGCCATCGGGCGAGACGATCTTACCGTCCTTGTCAAGCGCAAAGATCATACCCTCCCGATTGCCAATCAGCATGCGTGCAGCCATTGAGCTGCTCTCCGGCTGTACCGCGAGGGTTCCCACCCAGCTTTTATTGCCAACGATGCGGTCCCAACGCAGATCCCCCCAGCGGGTGAGCACATGGACACGACCATCGCGTGATCCGGCAAGGACTTCGATATCACCGTCAGAGTCAATATCGGCGGCGGCAACACTGGTCACCCAACTCTTCGTGCTATGATGCCAGATTTCGGAAACTACCGCCAACCCAATACGCAATGCATCCTGTAGCTCAGAAACAGGCATAATCCACCCCGTCTATTTCTTCTTGACAGAGAGGCTCAGTCGAAGCCCACTTTATAAAAAAGTATAAAAGTTTCCCCCTGCCAAAGTATGACAAAATCGTGCCACTACCGTGCTGAATACCCCTGTCACGCTCTAATGATTATTTTCTCCAGCACAACAGATGCTGACCGAATTATATCCTCTTACTGCTGTCCACTTCTGCCAGATGAGTGCCAGAATAGTGTCAGCAAGAAAAACAGCAATTGGCATAGTTCTGGCACTACGTTGCATAATTTACGATTATACTAGAGAGTGAGCTATCAGTTCTCGCATTATCGATGTTTTCTCAAAAAGATGGAAAGGCCGAAAAGCGAGAGAAATGCCTGTCATTATTGTAAAATAAACATGAGATTGCTCAATTTTTCAGAAAGGAGGGGCGTGTGTCTTTCCCAGGTAACGAGGCCGAGGAAATCTGCACGCAGAGTATGAAATGAGGTCCAGGCCGCTTAATCCCTACTATAATATGATGGCAGTTCGTCAGCAAGAGATGTTTTTCGGGCGTGAGGATCTGCTCCAGCAACTCTTCTCTCTGGTGGCTCATCACCAGAGCGTCTCGCTGGTGGGGCCTCGACATATCGGGAAGTCCTCTGTCCTCCGCAGCATGTATTTCCCGGCGATGCAACAGCGTTTTGAAGAGGATCTGAGCCATCATATTTTTGTCTGGTTGGATCTGCGTGAATTCCCTGCTCGCAAGACAGCCGACGACTTCTTCGAGCAGGTGAACAAACAGATCGTCACGCACTGTGCAGGACAGGTTGGTCTGCATATCGAGGATGGAGAAGAACGGGCAGAGATCTTTCGCGCCTTGCTGGATCAGGTCAATGAGCAAGAGTACCATCTGGTTCTGTTGATGGATGCCTTTGATAATATTGCTCGCAACCCGCATTTCGATCTGGAATTCTTCTCATTTCTGCGCTCACAGGCGACAAAGGTCTCATATGTCACTGCATCCATTGCGCCACTTGCCCAGATCTGCCATCGTGCCGTCGAAGAGTCTCCTTTCTTCAACATCTTCGCCATGTATCCGGTCGGACCACTTACGCTTGAGGAGGCCCGAGAACTGATACAACTGCCATCGGTCAGCGCTGGAGTGCCGTCCTCAGAAGAGGAAAGCGAATGGGTATTGCGGCAGGCCGGGCGGCATCCCTTCTTCATTCAGCGCGTCTGCCATTATCTGTTCGAGGAGAAAGTGGCGCAAAACGGGCAACCGATCAATCCAACGCGCATCAAAAAGCAGGCATATAATGAATTGCAGCACCATTTCGAGGCCACTTGGGAACGCCTGGATGATAAGCAGCGGGATCAATTGCGCAACGAGGCACAGCGCAAAGGTGAACGAGAGCGCATGCTGCCAGAACTGAGCGAAAGCGGCCTGTTCCGCCTGTTCGTGCGTGATAAATACCAGATCCTCCTGTTTCGTATGAATATCGATCTTGTTGAAAAGGTTCTCGACGACATTGACGATTTCAAAGCGCTCGGCGAGAGCGATCTGCGACACCTCAAGTCCGTTTCGCAGCGCTTACCAAACAACAGCCACTCCTCTGTATTGGAGCGCGGGGCGGCTGTGCGCGGCGTCCTGACCGATGCCTTTGAGTCGCTACACGGCGTTGGTCTACGCAGCGATACGGCTCCAGGGTGGGAACTTTATAATATTCTCTATTATCGTTACTTCAAGCATCACCTGAAAAATGAGCAAATCGTCGGTAGGTTGGGACTGACCAGTACACGCAAATTCTATCGACAGCGTCAGCGAGCCATCGAAACATTGTTTAACAACCTGATCGAAATGGAGTTGCTTGCGGGAGGCAACGACGACGACTAGGTAACACTATAAACAGAAGGAGCGCCGATCGGCGCTCCTTTTTTGCTAGCAGGAAAAGAAACCTTTGCTCCATCATTGTTGCATGAGAAAAGAACTGTATCTCCAGTCTTGCAAAAATTAGTATATTTTAACGCTGTTTTCTGGTCATAATGTTATATAATATCTATTCGATAAGACGGTTATTTTAAAAAGCCAGATTTACATGGTGACTTTATGACCTGTGAACGACAAAAGCCAACATTGGTCCTGATGGCGGGACTGCCTGGTGCTGGCAAAACAACGCTCGCTCTCGCTCTGGGTAATGCTTTGCACTGGCTTGTCCTCGATAAGGATATGTACAAATCCTTATTTGCCACGATGGGTATGATCGATGCTCTGGCCTCGGCGATGGCCTACGAGCTGTTATTTGATGTTGCACAAGATATCCTGATGCGGCAGAATATGTCGGCCATCTTCGATAGCTCGGCGCTCCATCCTTTTGTGCTCGATCATGCCCTCGCCATGACACGTCAGGCAGATGCCCATCTCAGGGTGATCTTATGCACTGTCGATCATGAGGAGCGCTCGTCGAGACTGAGCAGACGCCCGGTTGCTCCCTCGCTGCCATATAGTGAGGTCAGGACGACCGAAGATGAACAGCATCTCTTTGCCCATCTCCCTGCTCATACGCTCACATTGCAGACCGCGAGATCACTGGAAGAATGCGTTGCCAGCGCATTGTGGTACATCAAGCAATAAGACCCGATCAGTTCTTGCGCTCCACATCCCATAACGCAACGATTTTATCGCTGGCGACGGCAAGCTGTGTGCTATCGGGCGACCAGGACACGGCCCGTATCCAGGCGGGGTGCTGCTCCAGGATGGCGAACTGCTCACCCGTCTGAGGAGACCAGAGTTGAACCGTTGTGTCATCGCTACCTGATGCGATGCTCTCTCCATCGGGCGACCAGGCCAGCGCTTTGATGGGCCGGGAGTGGCCCTGATAACGCAATCCCTCTGTTCCGTCGCTGGAGGACCAGACCTGCACCGTTGCATCCTGTCCGGCAGATGTGATGCTCTCTCCATCGGGCGACCAGGCGAGGCCAAAGACGGGGCCACCGTGACCGCGATAGGTCAGGCGCTCTTCGCCACTGAACGGCTGCCAGAGCTGCACCATACCATCGAAGCTGCCTGACGCAATCGTCTCTCCATCCGGCGACCAGCGCACGGCGAAGATGCGATACTGCTGTGTGTGCAAGTGGACACGCTGGCCCGTTGCCACCTCCCAGACCTGCACCGTACTATCGCCCAGATCGCCGCCGCTTGCCAGATATAGCCCATCGGGCGACCAGGCCACGCTCCGCACAAAGCGCACATGGCCGCGATAACTGATGGCAGGAAGCGCTGCATCGCTGCATGACCAGATAGTGACCGTGCCTGTCGTATCACCAGCAGCCAGCAGATGGCCATCGGGCGACCATGCAAGGGAGAGAATGCAACTGGAGGTGTGGGTAAAAGAGAGATGGCGAATGCCGCTGTGAGGGTCCCAGATCTGAATTACCCCATCGCGGCTCCCCGAAGCAAGTCGGCAACCATCGGGCGACCACGCAACAGTAAAGACTTTATCGTTGTGGCCCCGATAGGTCAGGCGCATGCTAATGTTCCTTTGGTCCCTCAACTAACAAATTGATGGCATGAGGCAACACCGGCAGAATATACTCCAGGCACTCCCTCACTGCTTTGGGGCTGCCTGGCAGATTGATAATCAACGTGCGACCACGCGTGCCAGCGATGCCGCGTGAGAGCATTGCCATCGGCGTATATTTCAAACTATAAGCACGCATACCCTCGGCGATGCCTTGAGCCTCGCGCTCAATCACCGCTCTGGTTGCTTCGGGCGTCACATCGCGTGGAGCCATTCCTGTTCCACCCGTCGTCAGGATCAGATTGAAGTGCTTCTCATCGCTCCACTCGCGCAGGACCGCCGCAATCTCTTCGCGCTCGTCGGGAACGATCCGGCTCTCAGCCACGGTCGCCTCTGGCAATTGTGCCACCAGTAGACGAATATTTTCTCCGCTGATATCCTGCCGCTCGCCTTTTGCTGCGCCATCGCTGATGGTCAACACACCAACTGTGAGCATTTGCATCAGCCTCCGGGAGCCAGGTCGCGCATCAACGCGCCGATCTGGCGGCGTGAGCCATAGAGCCAGACGGTGTAGTCGTCGGGCAGATCTTCCACCTCAACGTTGCAACCCATTTCAGAGGCGAGCTTGCGTGCGATATCCAGAAACTGGCCACGCTCAGCCTCGTTGCGGCTCTGAGTGCTCAGGGCCAGCTTGCCGAGGCGCTCGTCGGGTGGCAACACGCCGTTCATCAGGGCATGCAGTTGATCCAGGCCGAAAACCACCTGAAGCGGGGGCATCTCTTGCGCCTGCGATGCCGTCAGCGAGAGAGTGCGCCCTCCATTGCCGCTAGCTTGCTCTCCATCGCTCTCTTCCTGCGTTGAGATGGCATCGACATAGACCGAGCGCAACTTTTCCAGGATCAGCAAACGCGCCTCTTCGGGGGCGTCTGAGCGAGGATGAACGTAGGCCAGCAAGTCGTGAGCTGGATCTGAATAGATAAACGGCGTAGCAACGGCAGCCCGGCGTCCACAGGCTGGACAGGTCGAGACGTTGAGCAGTCCCACCAGAACGATATAGCGCAACTGTGGATGCAGGCCGACATTCACATATTCGTAAATGGTACTGGTAAACACCTGACCACAGGGGCAGGTGAAAGTTTGTGTACTCGAACGAGACATAGTAATCGGTTCTTTGCCTCAAAAATTGGTGATAATGAACAATCAAAAGTGTGTTGTATAAGTATAACACATTCGTCCTGCATTGTTGTGTAGAGAACACATACACGCTGATCCATCGCACTCTTTTTCAACCTGTACCAGAGCTTTTCAATCATTCCTCGTGCAACGGTTGTATAGATAGTACCAGGCAATAACCTTATTACCTAATTGCAAGCAGTTTCCTTGACGAATCACAACGACTCATGCTAATTAATGAGAAGATTATGAATTCTTGTCGAAGACGCTTCTTTGATTGGCCGGGTTATTAAAAAGTATATTGAAATATATACACCACATATTTTGCAGCCTGGAGAAACAAAAACACTATTTTTTGCGAGGAATGCATGCAACGAGACGAGCAAGCCACCTACTCACCAACCTTGCCAAGCGGCGGTAGAGCAAGCAAGCGCTCTTTTCCTTTCCACAAAATAGAACTAGCCGAGATGGTCCATGATCATCCGCTGGATCTTTCTGTACGGCCAACGACCAGGCTCTCCCTCCTCGAAGGCAGAGGAATTGCCAAAGAGCGAGACTTCTCCCTCAGTCCAGAAGACTATCAGGTGATCGATGAAAAGATCGAGGAAGATCTCGATCTGAGTAGTATGAGCACGGTTCACCTGATGCAGCTTAGCGGCCTGATGCAAGTTGTTTCGTCCCCGATACCCGCCATCGAGATCAAGCAAGCGCTCACCGGCTCGATACCTACGGTGAAGGTAGAGCGTGGGCAGATCGCACTCGGTCAGGAGTCGCCCCTGGCCGAAAAGCAGGCCACATCGGCTCCAGTGAAAGTGCAACCCAAATGGAGACAGATACTCAGCACTCCACTCGCCAAAGGCGTCATCGGTCTGCTGATTGGTGCCATCATCATTTTGCTGATGAGCCGCCTGATCAACTTCACAGAAACGGCCCACATTATCGAGGAAAATCTGACCACGCTCCCCGGCATTCTCCATACCTTGATTGCTGGCCTGGCTTTTGCGACCGCGTTTAGCCTGCGTGGCGCTCGCTGGAAGCTCTTCTTGAACCGCATCCAGAAGGTCAGCCTTTTAACAGCGATTCGTATCTTCTGGGTCGCCGTCTTCCTCAACTTCATATTACCTGTTCAGGGCGGCGAGCTGGCGAAGAGCGTGATGTTAAAGCGCACAACCGGTATTCCTGTAAGCCAGTCGCTGCCAACCGTGGCGATGGATAAGGCGCTTGACCTGATGCCGGTGCTGTTCATTATCGCCATAGTGCCGTTTATTCCAGGCATTCATATGAATATCACGCTCTGGTTGATCCTGACCCTGGTTGGCGGCATCCTGATCGGTATGGTCGTAGTGATGGGGCTGATGATCTGGAAACGCTCGGTCGCAATGGCTCTGATCCATTTCTTCCTGCGCTTCCTACCGAAGGGGATCGGACAAAAAATCGAGGGCTTTGCGATGGGCTTTATCAACTCGCTGCTGGAAGGTGCGAGTCGCCCCCAATCGTTTATCCCGGCGCTCATCCTGACGGGTATGGCGGTCCTCTGCGAAGGAATTTTTGCCTGGGAAGGATTTCAAGCGGTCGGCCAGCCGATGAACATCGGCATTGCGATCTTTGGTTACACGGTCTATACGATGTTCTCGATCCTGCCCAATCCACCGGCTGGCGTTGGCACCAACGAAGGGGCCAAAATCGTCGTCTTCGTCACCCTGTTGGGCTTCGATACGATAAAAGTCAATGCAATGGCGATCCTGCTTCACATGGTCTGTGTGATCCTGATCCCGGCTCTTGGCCTGATCTCGTTGCGCACGCTGGGCTTGAACCTCTCCAGTGTGTTGAATCGCCACGATCGTAGCCATGAAGAGGCCAAAGCCAGCGCATAAAGGTTGCCAACCCTATATGCGCTCCCGACAATGTGGTCAGACCGTTGAAGTAATGAAAACGTGTTGTAGCTACGATATTATATCCCCGCTTTCCCCTGCAAACATCAGAGCTACGATGCTATACCCCGGCTTTTGATTCCGAAACGCTTGTCGTTGGTGCCGGGCGTTCTTCTGTCTCTTCGGTGGCAGGTGCGGCACTCTGGATCAGGCCCAGAACAATTAGCGCGGCCTCGATTACCGCGACAGTGATCACTAGCGGACGAGGCAGGCGAATGCCAAACAGGTTATCAAGCGAGAAACGTCCCGCCCCCATCAGGATGAGCGAAAGGGCCGTTGCAATGTTGATGGCGGGCAGTTCTGCTCCCCCCTTTGCGGCCCAGATGGGTTTGCCGCCGTGTACTTTGATCGCTGCGATGAGCATTGCGCCGATGGTTCCCAACGGCCCCAACGGATGCAAGAAACCGGTTGTTGTCAGGACACCACCGCCAAACTCAGAGGCCGAGGCTGCCGCAGCCCAGGGAGCACCAGGCTTGAAGCCCATCGATTCAACCATCCCTTTCGTCCCCTTCATTCCCGGTCCCTCAAACCAGCCAAAGAGCTTTTGCGATCCGTGACCGGCCAGCAAACCGCCTATGACCAGCCGCAAGAGCAACAATCCGACATCTTGCATGGTGGTAGTAGCTTCCGAACGACCGATCAGGGTGATCTTTCCCTTGCGCATGGGGAGTACATTCTGCTTTTCTAACATTAGTTTCATCGGTGTGAGTCCCCTTTTCGACTTGCTGATTACATCAACATCAAAAGATATGTCAGTGTCATCACCTACACGCTTCTGAAGTGCAAAGGGTTTCTCAGCTATTAGTGACCTGGAAACGCTCCCAGGCTATCATCGTTGCGCGACTGTATCACTCCTCTGATAATGCTCATCCTTTTCGTAGTTGCGGGGGGGGTGAGGGCCAGGGCCGCAAAAACAAAAAGGGAAGGGGGGCGGGAAAGACGGGCGAC
>JAICIM010000562.1 GCA_025928885.1 Ktedonobacteraceae bacterium
AGCGCTTGCGCAGATACACTTTATTGTTGCGTAAGAGTATCTGTCCATCAATGACGCGGCGACACTCAGGGCAAATACTGCGTGTTAATTCAAAAAAGACATAATCAGCATCCTTCTTCAGACGAGACGGAACTAAGTGAGGAGCGTCCGATATAGATGCAAGCGTATCAGATGAAGGGGCAGCAGACATAGAAGGATCGAGTTGGCTCTCCATAAGGTCTCCTTACGTGCAAAACTCGTGATATGTTTTTTCTCTGGAGTCCCATACTCGCTTTAACATGAACACGAGTGGAAGCAGTCCTTCTATTATAGCAGATGCGCCTCTTGTGGACGCATTCTTCCCCTTCACCATCACTACCGGCTCTGCGAGAACTGCTACCTGGATCTCAGCTATGACTACCCGGGCGATTGAAAGGATCATGATGATTCACCCGACAGTTGGGACATGCATAAAACACGTTTTTTTGCGCATGTCAACAGGTGATCTATTTATTTGTATCAAGCGCCCCATCTCATAGTGTGCCAGTGAAATGGACCTGCCAGTTCTTGATCAACATCATCTAGAATTTGCACGCTGGCTCGTCGTCCACCGCAAATTAACAGAAGAGATCAATTGAAGTATTACAAATAGCTTTTCCTCCTCTGCGCTACTGCCATACTGTTGTCACACGCGTCTGCTATACTTCAGACAGAGATCTGGCATATTGAAGCTGAATATAGAGGAGGATTGTATGCAGAAAACAAGCATGACCAGACGGAGTGGAATGGGATCGGAGCGCCTGCGCCGTTTGAACCGCGTCTTGCAAGGCTATGTTGAGCGTGGCGAGGTCGCCGGAATCGTTGCCCTCGTTCATCGCCACAATGAGGAAGCCACCATCGAGACAGTTGGATGGCAAGACAAAGAGGCTCAGACGCCCATGCAGAGGAAGACGATCTTCCGTATTGCCTCAATGACCAAACCAATAGCTGTTGCTGCCGCCCTGACACTGGTTGAAGAGGGCAGGATTCGCCTTTACGATTCGCTGGACACGTGGCTCCCAGAACTGGCTCATCCGATGGTCATGCGCGACCCCAATGGTTCGCCCAATAACATCTATCCAGCGCCGCGCCCGATCACCCTGCACGATCTTCTCACGTATCGTATCGGCACCGGTTGGGGAGCATCCAGTCTGCGATCCCGCATCTTTGCTATGCAGCCCTCACCACTGGCCGAAACGTTCCAGATTCCAAACGCCGAACAGCTTGCCCCCGACGCCTGGATGGCCCGGCTGGGAGAGTTGCCCCTGCTCTACGAACCCGGAGCACGCTGGCTCTATCACATCGCCGTTGAGATCCTGGGGGTGCTGATCGCTCGCATCACAGGCAAACCATTGGAAACATTTTTACGCGAGGGCCTCTTTGAGCCTCTGGGCATGGTCGATACCAGTTTTGTGGTGCCACAGGACAAACGCAACCGACTCGCAACGCTCTACGCCCTGACCCCAACAGGAGAGCTAACCGTGCGGGATCATCCAAGCACGACTGGTTGGGCGAACGAGCCGCTCTTCCCATCGGCAGGCGGCGGGCTGGTCTCCACTGTTGACGATTTCCAGCGCTTCGGGCGCATGTTGCTCAATAAAGGCGAACTCGATGGGGTTCGTCTCCTCTCGCGCAAGACCGTTGAAGCCATGACGACCGACTATCTTACCTCCGAACAGCATACTCACGCCTCTTTCGCCTTTGATCGCGTCGATGCCGATCCATCCGCCAGTATGTGGGATAACTGGGGATTTGGCTATGGTGTGGCAGTGAGAACGAAGCGGATCGGCTTAGGGCCGAGCGTTGGCTCCTTCTACTGGCCCGGTGCCTATGGCACCACCTGGATCGCCGACCCACAAGAAGACCTGACGGCAACCCTGCTCTTCCAGGTCGTCGGTGCCAATCCTTTCTACACCCGGATCGGCGAAGATTTCCTGGCAATGCTCTATCAAGCCATCGTTGATTGAGGCGCATCAATAAAAAAACAGGCCCTCTTACAGTAGCGTTGTAACTATATTTATTACAACGCTACTGCCTGTCAAGCCCACACTCCCTCACAAATCCACTTTACCAACCTCAAAATGATCCGTAAACAAGCAAAACATATCATTTGGTTTGTCAGCTACGAGAACGAATGACAGAGTAAAAGTGCGCTTTAAACAAAAATATGAAAATTTTCATACATACTCTCATAAAATTCTTTAATTGTTGTTTGGCGATTCTCATGGTATAATGGATAAACAGAAAATCTTTTCACATAATCGAGGCAATATTTGACATAATTAAAAGAAAATGCTACGATTTTCTTTTATGATTTACAAGATAATACATTTACTATGTGACAGCGCTGCATAAATACAGCGTATCTTTATCTATCCCGGTTTCTCTCCCTGTTGCATAGGCATTTCGTATTTTTGCACGCTCACGAAGACAAAAAACATAGGAGAAGATGATGCTAAACAGCCATGACATCTTGATCGTTGAAGACGATTGCATCACTCGACGCGGACTAGAGGCTTTCCTGCAAAACGTTCCTTCGGTAGGCAATATACGATCCACGACACGCCACAGTTTCTCCCAGCTGCCATTAGATTCCTACAAAAATTGTCAGGATATCGTTGTGATCAAATCGTATCCCATTGTCATCCACGATCTCAAATATTTCAGAGAAGCAGATAAGCATTTCTCTCACTTCCGCGCTCTGCTTCTTGGAGAGAATACCGATATCCAATATATCCTGGGGGCTTTCCAGGCAGGTATCCTCGCTTATCTCACCACAGATGCTCCCCATTGGGAAATAGAGCGAGCGCTCAAGCAGGTTGCCGAATGGAAACATTATCTCTGCTCACAGATGAGTACAGAGCTGGCCGGACTGCTCTTCGGCAAGTCTCTGTTTGCGGAAACGGACAACTCTCCCATCAAACTGAATCTACGGGAACGCGAGCTACTTTACTATCTAAGCAAGGGATTTGCGAATAAAGAGATTGCCGGGAAGCTACATCTTTCAGAAGCAACCGTACGCAACTATCTTTCACGCCTCTATACCAAGCTACAAATCTCTCACCGATCCGAGGCAATCGCCTTTGCTTGCAACCATATTTCCGCCATTACCCTGACTGACAAGCGGAACTTTGAGTGAGTTGCTTGCCACATGTACTCTCAATTACGGAGAATGGCAGGTTCCCAGCCAACAATTTCCTCACCAAAATCGAACCTTTCGACATCTTTTTGACACTATACAGTAGAAGAGTCCATTCTCCTGATTTTTATGGAAAGGAATGTATAGCGTTGTGACCACCGACCATAACCTGTTACTGGCTATCGCACAGAAACAACAGGATGCCCTGCATACGCTTTACAGCCGCTATTATCAACGCATCTACCACTATCTCTGGATTGCCTTAGAGAAAGATAGTGGCTGGGCAGAAGATATTGTACAAGAGACCTTCCTCTGTGTCTGGTACGCCGCTCCCAACTATCGGGGCGATGCCAGCGTTGCAACCTGGCTCTTTTGCATTGCCCACCATCAGGCATACCAGGCCAGACGGAAACACTACGGCCTCTCTTTTCTGCTCGATAAAACACACCACGATCAGGAGCTAGCGCTGGTAGCAGCCAGATCTTCGCTGGAAGATGAGGTTGTCAGGCGCGTCGATATGGGAGAGGCGATCCAACGCCTTTCTCCTAAGTATCGCATGGTCCTGGAGCTGCTCTTTATCCAGGGCTTCTCGCTCGCTGAAACAGCGCGTATCTTACAAATTCCCGTCGGGACAGTGAAAAGCCGCCTCAATTATGCACGGCGCACACTCACGACAATGATGCAGCCAGAGGAGGTGGTCGTCCTTCATGGCAAATAGATGTTCTATGTATCAGGATCAATTTCCCGACCTGATCAATCAACACCTGACACAGGCAGATTACAACGCCATCATGGCCCATGTGTTCCGTTGCCCGTCCTGCAAACAGGAGTTGGAAGCAGTGCAGGCATTCGCCGCCACGCTCAAACGAACCAGAGCAGGGCTTACTGAGCTGAAGACAGGTCAACGAGGCTGGCGACAACTGGTTTCCGGGTTGACTATCCCAGAACCCGATCCAGCCTTGATCTCGTTTCTCTATGAACCACTACCACCCGCGCCACTTCTTTCGCTACATGGATATGGCGCATTGCTGAAGATGCAGTTCCGTTTCCTGCGCCGCAACCTCTCTCTCTGGCTCTTACCAATGCTGTCTTTCTTGATTGTACTCGTGCTCTTCGGCTTTTGCCGGGGCTTCTCGCTGCGCTATCCACAAACGGTCAGCGTGCTGACACATGGACTGGCCTTTCTCGCCCCTCTGGCAGGTGGCCTCTGCATTGCCTTTCTATTTTCACCAGAAGAGTCCGGGATGTTTTGTATTGGACGAGCCACCAATACCCCGCCAGCCCTCTTACTGTTCCTGCGCCTGCTGGTGGGCTATGGCTACAGTCTGCTCGTGACATTGCTGGGTACGCTGCTCTGCTTACCCTTTATTCCCGGCCTCTCGCTCTTCTGGATCGTTGTAGAGCTGTTGATCCCACTGACATTTCTGGCCTCGCTCTGCCTGCTTGCTGCCGTGCTTGCCAACTCATGGATCGCGGTCTGTTGCAGCAGTCTCTGCTGGTGCTTCCGCGTCACCAGCTCTATGGCCCCTACGTTCTGGCTGGCCAGCAGATACGAGTCGTTCTG
>JAICIM010000157.1 GCA_025928885.1 Ktedonobacteraceae bacterium
GGAAACGAGCGGCAGCTGGAACAGTATATTTATCCATTTTGTGATGCGCAGGAAGGCGCTAAAGAGCGGGGCAGCCTGGCTGTTGCCGAGCGGACAGGTGGTTATACCGTCGCCGAGATCAGTACTACGCTTCGTCGCGATGGCGATCATTACCTCATCAACGGAACGAAACGCGCTGTAATTCATGGGGCGCAGTCTCGTCCTCGCGTGGTGCTGGCCCGCCTCGCCGATACAACCGGGAGCGAGGGGCTATGCGCTGTCGTGCTGCCCGCTCAGGCGGAGGGATTGCGGATCACGCCTGATGTACAGAAGTTGGGACTGCTGGCGGCTCCGAGTGCGTCGTATACGCTGAAAGATGTGATTGTTGCTCCTGATGCTCTACTGGGCGAACCCGGAAATGCTGGCGTGCTTCGTGTCGCGGCCCTTTCCGCACTGTTACGTGCTGGTGTTGCCTGTGGCATGGTTCGTGCCGCCCTGGAATACGCCGGCCATTATGCTGAGGAGCGGATCGCCTTTGGCCGTCCGATCGTTGCTTATCAGGGCATCGCCTTTCTGCTTGCTGAGATGGCGATGAAGCTTGATGCGGCCCGCCTGCTGCTCTGGCATGCCGCCGCTGAGTGGGATCGTGTACCAGCACCTGAAATGCTGCTGCGGGATGCTGAAGCAGCCCAATATCAGGCTACCAAGCTGGCAAAGTCAGCAACCATCGATGCCGTTCAGATTATGGGCGGTGCTGGTTTTATGCAGGACCACCCCGTCGAAATGTGGATGCGCAACGCCGCTGCAATGGAGTAGAAGCTTATGATCAACATCACACTCAGCAAAGCGCAAGAGGCTTTCCGCGATTATACTCATCAGGTTGCAATGGAAGAGATGCGACCCATTTCGCTTGAATGTGACCGCACAGAACAGATACCAGAGTCGTTTTTCTGGAATATGCAGAAGCGTTTTCGGGCTGGGGCCGCTGCTCAGGCTCGCCTCCAGGCTCAGAACGGCGAGGCAAGGCAGGAGAATGTCCTCTCGATGCTTTCGCAGGAGGAACTGGCGTGGGGCGATGCGGGCCTCTCTACAGCGATTCCTGGTCCCGGACTGGCCGCACCTCCGATCCTCTCGCAAGGCACTTCCGAACAGCAGGCGAAGTTTTTTAGCATTTATGCCGACGATCGGTTGCACTGGGGCGCTCTGGCCCTGACGGAGCCGGGGATAGGTTCAGATGTCGCGGGGATGTCCACGACGGCGGTTCTAGATGGCGACGAGTGGGTGATCAATGGGCATAAACATTACATCACCAATGGAGCGCGGGCAGATCTGATCATCACCTTCGCAACTATTGATAAGAGCAAAGGGCGCGAGGGCATCCGCCCCTTTGTTGTACCAGGAGGCACCCCGGGCCTGATCGTCGGGCGGATTGAAGAGAAAATGGGGCTGCGGGCATCGCAGACCGCCGAACTGATCTTTGAGAACTGTCGTATTCCGCAAGATCATTTGCTTGCTGGTCGCGAACGAAGCACAAAGGCCGGTTTTAAGGCAGCAATGGGAACGCTTGATGCGACCCGTCCGATGGTGGGAGCGATCGCGCTTGGTATTGCACGCGCCGCCTATGAAGCAGCCTGTCAATGGGTGACTGAAGAACTGCCCATCGGTTTTTCAGCATATAAGCGTCGTGCGATAGATGAGGAGTTGGAGGAGTTGCGGCAGGAGCTAGAGATGGCACGCTTCCTGGTATGGCGAGCGGCCTGGATGGCCGATCAGCGTATCCCTAACTCGAAAGAAGCCTCAATGAGCAAGGCATATGCTGGCGGGCTAATTATGAAGGTCACGGCGGCGGCTGTTCGTATCACCGCTCCTGGTGAGAATTCGGAGACGAAACAGTTTATTCAAAAGTGGTTCCGCGATGCGAAGGTGTTCGATATTTTTGAGGGAACCGCGCAGATCCAACGGCTGGTCATTGCACGGCGTATGTTCCCGAAGGTGAATATTCCCTAGTAATTAAGGAGGAGGCTGGAGGTATCCAGCCTCCCTGTGCTCTTTACAAGAGATGTGGTGGGACTCTGCCCTACTTCTTTTGTGAAACTTCGATGATTGCTTTCTCTTCCTCCTCTTCAAGTTCTTCGTCTTCGAGATCGAACTCGAAATCGTCCTCTTCTACCTGCAAACTGAACCGAACCATTGAGCGATTGTCGCGTTTGATCGGTCGCTGGCGCTCGAAGCCTTCTCGTTTAGAAGTATCTCCTTTGGTCGTTGTGTGCTTGTCGCGGATTTTTCCTCTCATGCTCTCACCTCCTCTCCATTGAGGTTGTGATTGTTTGCTTCTGAATGAACAGAAGTAGTGGCTAACAAGTTTTATGCCCTTTCTTGTATTGTCTGGAAAACGGCACAAATCTGGTATGAACCGAGGTGTATTATCCTGGAAACGGCAAAAAACATGAGTTTCATACAGCATTCTCTATATGTGTAGTGTGAATGTTTATGTTATGAGGGATGGCGGCACATGGTGAGGAAAGACGTGGCGATCAAGAACGCCCGGACAAATCTGAGCCGCAACATGTTGAGCTCTACTAGAGGGCGTGTCTGTTAGACACCTATGTTGCTGGACGGATGAGTTCTGTTGTTCCGCACACGATGCGCGACGCCTGTAAGCATTGCTTGCATAGAACTCACCTCCTGTATATCTTTGTACTATCATTTCTACGAACCAAAAAACAGTAAGCCTGTCAACTGTTACTGAGTGTACTTGTTGGCCTGATAAAAGTCAAGTAGTTTTGCAAGGAAAATTGTGCGGGGAAGCGGTGATAGCCCTATATTGCTATCACCCTTTAAGAGGAAAGAAGCTGAAGCACATGTTGAAGCACGCTTCTTGCATCACTACGTTTCTGATGCTACACTCTCAACAACTACAGCATTGTATAAGGAGTCGGAGATGTTGCTTGTACGGCAGAAACCTGTAACGCTCTATTGGACCAGTGTTTCTTCTTCGCATGGAGATTGTATTATTATTGCGACCGATGCTGGCGTGTGCTGGACGGGGACTCCAGGCACGCCGATAGATGATGGATTATTCTGGGTGAATCATCGGCTGACCGTTGGGCGAGTTAGCAGGGGCGAGGAGCCAGCACCCTTGCAGCAGGCCGCTGATGAATTGAGGCGCTATTTTGCCGGGGAGCGAGTGCGCTTCTCTTGCCCGCTAGATCTGTATGGAACCCCTTTTCAGTTGTCGGTGTGGCAGGCCTTGCAAGATATTCCCTATGGGGAGACGCGTAGCTATGGACAGATTGCGCAGCTCGTTGGTCGCCCCAATGCTTCACGGGCAGTTGGAGCCGCTAACGGTGCGAATCCTGTGGCGATTATTGTCCCGTGTCATCGTGTCGTCGGCAGCAATGGCGCGTTGACCGGCTATGGTGGTGGGGTGCCAACAAAAGCGTGGTTGCTCTCTTTAGAAGCAGGCGGCGTCACATATAAGTAATAATTGGTTATTTGTAGTGGCTTAGATGTAGAAAGATATAGTTCACACACCGGTTGTAAATAAATGTGTGCGAACTATATCTTTCTAGTTGCCGTTTTTTTCAGTATCCAACTGCTAATGGGAATAGTTTTGCGCCTGGGTCATGAAGATGCGCAGGAAGCCCCGAATGGCGATCGTGGCAGCTCCCAGCACGACGATGATCATCAGAATCCAGAGCCAGGTCAGGTTGGCGCTGTTGGAGGGCGTGCCGGGTTCGAGCGATGTAACGAGCAGTGGAATTAAAATAGCAAGCGGAATGATCAGTAGTGCCAGGCAACAGAGGATCACGAAGGCTGGCAGAATCACGCGCCAGAGACCTGAGTCGCGGAGATTTTCAGTTTTCGCGGTTCCATACGCCTGTCGTGGTTCATCTGTGGAGCGAGAGCTGGTCTGTACCGAGACAGCCTGTTCGGCTGAAGATGTGTCTATCTGCTGCTCAGCGTGAGACTGCCTGGCCGACACGCTGGCATTGGCGGGTTTATCGTCCATATGACATCTCCTGAAAATACGAGAATTATTTCTTTCCTTCCAAGTATATCATATGCAGGGAACCGGGCATCGGCTCAAGGCGTCTCAGGAGCTGTTTTGCGTCTACATATGTTCGTCGATATATTTGAAGATACGTTTTTGGAGTGCCAGAACGACTGCTGGCAGGACCACAACACTGACGATCCATTTCGTAACGGTTTTTTTCATTGCTCGTCTCTCCTTTGCTGAATAAGAGGATCGTTCTCTTCCTGTAACACGTATCAATCCCTATAAGAGAGGACATTTTGCTGAGGCCTGCTGAGAAAATCTCCGTCAAAGTGCTTGACAATCTCCGCTGCTCATGTTATAGTGCATCTGTCATAAGACACCACTACAAGGGCGCTTAGCTCAGCGGGAGAGCGCTTCGTTCACACCGAAGAGGCCACTGGTTCGATCCCAGTAGCGCCCATTAGATACTCCATAAACCAACCAACAATTCAACTCTCGTCGTATTTATCCTCTTGCTTACTTTTTAGAAGATACATATCCCATGACGATTGCGCAAAAAAGCATGTTTAGCTTATAATAGAATTAAGAAAATTTGTTATAGAAGGACGGACTGCATAGTCTGTGTTTCTAGCCTCCTTGCTAATGAGGTGTTGAGAGCATGCCAGATATTGTAAGCCGTATACACATCACCAATGTCTGGGGAGTGTGTATTCTTTTAGTCCTCTGGATTGTTCTGTTCAAGTCCGCTCATTTACTGGTTATGCTGATCCGGCGCGGTCCCGTGATAGGTTGGGCGGTTGGTCCTCTTGGTATCACCTTGATGGTCGTCCATGAACCCTCAACGATACGCATCTGGTTAGATGTGCTTGGGCCTGCGTTGGTTTCGGGAGGTGTCCTCTACATGGGATTGTTTACCTCTCTTAGCCCTGTAACACTGCCACAGCATCCGTTAGTGCCAGTCGTGGTAATTGCCTGTGGAGTATTGATTTCCAGTACGGGGGACTTTCTCAATGCCTGGCGTGATTTGCGTCATCCTCTCTGGGGAGAAGCCCGTATCTTGCGTAGCATCCAGTTGTTGCGTGCAACCTGGGCAAAAATCCATTTTACGCCCTTCGGCCACTCGTACTTGAGCGATCACTTTAAAACGACGCCAACGGATCTATTGCAGGCCCTTTAAGCTTTTGCAAGGGGGCCTGTGCGTGGGCGAGTCGGCAGGGTGAAGGAGAAGGTTGTCCCGATGTTCTGGTTATTCGTGAACCAGATACGCCCGCCATGCCGATCGATAATCGCCTTAGCAACGTATAGGCCCAGACCGATCCCCGAATACTGGCGAATCGCCGTGTTATGTACGCGGTAGAAGCGTTCAAAGATGTGGTCATAGTACTCAGGGCTGACACCGATTCCCTCATCAATGATGTTAATCTGAAACTCCTCATCGTGTTGCTCCAGACAGACCTTGATGAGACCTCCATGCGGCGAATATTTGACCGCATTGTCGAGAATGTTGCCCACAACTTGAGCGATGCGTGAGCGATCAGCCAGGATCTTTGTGTCGCGTGCCTCAACATGTAAAGTGATCGTGTGTTGCTCAGTGCTGGCCTGGACTGAGCGGACGCTATTGGCAAGCTCATCGGCCAGAAAGAAACTTTCGTAGTGCAGGTCCAGATGGCCCCATTGCACCTGTGAGAGATCCAGCAGGTCGTTGACGAGCCGCTCCAGATGGTCGGTCTGGCTCTGAATAATGTTTAGACTCCGCAGATCATAGCTCTCAGGTGGCTCTGGGGTTGCCTCTACCGGCGGGTTGTTCTCTGGCTGGGGCGCTCGTAGCTTGCGCAGGCGGCGTTCGATGCGGCGCACCAGATGCTGGGTATAGCCCTTAATTGCCGTGAGAGGCGTGCGCAATTCGTGCGAAACCACCGAGACAAATTCGTCTTTCAGCCGTTCGATCTGCTTGTTTGACGTGACATCGTTGATAACAGCCACAACGCCGATTGGCCGGTTGGGAGTGCTATTTGCATCATGGAGGGGGGCAGCGCTGACGCTCAAGGTGAGCGGAACCGTCTCATCGTTAATGCCAATCATCACCTCCTGGTTGGTGACTGTTTTACTCCGTTGGGCCTGTTCGATAATTTCAACCAATCGGGAGAGCCAGGGAGCATTGTTTGTTTCAGCCAGTTGATACAAAGGAACAGGTGGCTTGAAATCGATCCCGACCTGGGAGAAAAGCAGGCGTGCGGATTGATTAAGCGAGGTCACGGTTCCCTGGGCATCGGTAATCAACAGTCCTTCCGCCATACTTCTCAGGATCAGTTCCAGGCGCTGGCGCTCGAATTCTGCCTGTCGCCAGAGCGCCGTTTCGCGTTCGCGCAGGCGCACATTCTCTAGAGCAACCGCCGCATAATCAGCAATCATCGTGGTGAGTTGCAGCAGGTTGGTGTCGAAGCTGCCGGGGCGCTCGTCAAACAGGCTGAGAAGTCCGATAATACGGTTCTCAACGGTCAAAGGAATATTGAGGCAGGAGCCGATCTCTGTGCCTGCAACCTCTTTCTCGCCTCGTGGCCGTGCCAGTTCGTCGGGAGCGTCGAGATAGGCAGTGCGGGCAAGTTGTTCGGCATCGACATGGGGAAAATCAATCACATTCGCAGCATTGGCAATACGCTGGATCATGCCTTCTAAGAAGGCTGTACTGAGTGGATAAGAGGGGATGATGAAAAGCTCGAAGGGATCGCCCTTCAGCAGAATACAGCACGCGGAGAAATTGTATATCTCCTGGAGAGCGGCCAGCAATGCACGATGAACCTGGAAACGATCAAATGCGGCAACGAACCGCTTCCCAATGGTGTTAATGTATTCCATTTCATGACGGATAGCACTTAAACGATCCACATGCTGTCCATTGGAAGAGCGGTACGCGCGTTCTGTGGTCCGGGACTCCGATTGCACGCTGCTCTCCATGTTCTTCCTTTTATTGTTGCTGCTGGTTCAACTGATGGGTAACTTCTTCATGGAGCGGGGGAGCTATCAGATCATCTGTCAGTTCTCTCAGTCCAGCGAAGCACTCATCTAATAATGCATTTAATCCGGCGGCCAGTTCTGTTGGTGAGACGCCAGAGAATTGTTCCTGGATAACTGATGGGACAACATCGGTATAAGGCCGTTTGACAAGACAACCTAGAAATGGATACTGGTCCATTACCCTTTTTGCAGCACCTTGCACCAGGACGCGGGTGGTCGCTTTGCCGAGCAGTGGCGCGACACGCCGATCAATGAGCTGGATTGCTTTCAGGTACGCCTCAGTTACTTGCTCACGGGAGATGGAAGAGGAGTTGTCAGAAATGAATGACACCGGTAGCTCCCTTCACTTATCGAATACGCTCTCCGTTTTTATTATAGCATAGTTGCCTATATATTGTAAGTGGATAGTACCTACAATGATAGAGTTTGTAAATGGTTAGTACCTACAATAGTGTGCGTATGTACGTCGATACGTTGCTGTTTGCTCATTTTTTTGTCATAACAAACTATTACTATTGTGCTTCCTTGCTACTCTCTAATGTGCTAAACCGTCCCTGTAAAAACTCTTTCCCTCTCGTTTTATACTAGAGTTACTATGAGCAAGATCGTCTTCACTAATAATAACGCATTTTTCTGTATGATGGTTACACATTTTGATAGAAATCGTTTTTTGTCTTCAGGGGTAGATGGAAAATGAAGAGCTAAGGATGGAGAAAGAGGACGAGCAACATAGGTATCCTGTTGCCCGTCCTCTTTCTTAAATCGATGGTTAATTCGTCTATACAAGTCCGAAAAGGCGTGCCAGCCAGAGGCGGAAGCCAGTGAGAGGCGGCTTTTCTTGCTGCTGGTCAGCCGCCATTTCTAGCAGGCGCTGGCGGCCTCGCTCCATGCGTGTCTGTTCCTCTTCCGCTGCCTCCTGTGCAGTGTAGCGATCGCGCTGCTCATCGATGGCGCGGGCGAAGTGTTCCGCCCGGATCTGGAGGCGGGCAGACGGAACCTGAACCGCCCCTTGCTCCGTTGCCTGTTCTCCCGTTTGAGCGGTTTGAGCTTCTCCTTCGGCCTGAGTTGGCTCTGCAACCTCTTCGGTCACATGAACTTGCCCCAGGCTCAGCTTGGGTGCAATCCATTCGCGCAGAGCCAATAGGGCGGCTCTGCGACAGATGGCCTCGATATCCGCACCGCTCCTGTCGATCGTGAGCCGTGCTAGTTCTCCCGCTGTGACTTCAGGAGCAATTGGCCTGCCGCGCATATGGACCTCGAAAATCGCCTGCCGCTCTTCCTCGTTGGGATAGCGCAGCTCTACAACCAGATCGAAGCGGCCAGGACGAAGCAGCGCTGGATCGATCAATTCCGGGCGATTGGTTGCCGCCAGCACGATCACACCTTCGCGCCCTTCGATGCCGTCCATCTCGGTGAGCAACTGCGCGATGACACGATCACCTACATTGCCATCATTCGAGATGCCGCGACGGGGTGCAAGCGCATCCAGTTCGTCAAAAAAGACGATACACGGAGCAGCTTGTTTGGCGTGGCGGAAAACCTCGCGAACACCCTTCTCAGATTCTCCGACCCATTTGGAGAGCAGCTCCGGTCCCTTAATGGAGATAAAGCTGGCTTCACACTGGTTGGCGAGTGCTCTTGCGATCAGCGTTTTGCCTGATCCGGGAGGGCCGGAGAGCAGGATGCCCCTCGGTGGCTCAACGTGGGCGTTCGCATAGACTTCCGGGAAGCGCAGCGGCCATTCAACGCCCTCTGTCAGCGTCTCTTTGATATCGGCCAGGCCACCGATATCGTCCCAGCTTGTCTCGCTGACCTCAACGTAGACCTCACGCGTCGTCGATGGTTCGATCTCGCGCAGGGCGGCCTGGAAGTCGGCCATTGTGATATTGAGACTGACCAGCGTTTCGTAGGGGATATAGCCGCGCTGGTAATCGATATGGGGCAGCACGCGGCGCAGCGCGATCATGGCTGCTTCACGGCAGAGCGCCTCCAGATCGGCACCAACAAAGCCGGGCGTAAGCTGAGCAATGCGGGCGAAGTCAACATCGCTGGCAATGGCGGCATCGCGGCTATGGATGCGCAAGATATCCGTGCGCCCACGCACATCTGGCACGCGCAGAGCAATCTCGCGATCAAAGCGTCCGGGGCGACGAATGGCCGGATCGAGCGCGTTAGGCTGGTTGGTTGCGCCGATGAGCACGATCTGTCCACGCGAGGCCATACCATCCATCAGCGCGAGCAGTTGCCCGACGATGCGGCGCTCAACCTCACCACCGCTTTCGGCGCGTTTCGGTGCGAGGGCATCAAGCTCGTCGATAAAGATGATGCTGGGGGCGCGTTTCTGGGCCTCCTGGAAGACGCCTCGCAGCCGCGATTCGCTTTCGCCATAGAATTTATTGATAATTTCTGGCCCGTTGATCACAAAGAATGCGGCGTTGGTCTCGGCGGCCACCACGCGTGCGATCAGCGTCTTTCCTGTTCCCGGAGGACCGTAGAGCAGGACGCCCTTCGGTGGCTCGACGCCCAGACGGTCAAAGACCGCCGGATATTTGAGCGGCAGCTCGATCATTTCGCGGATGCGCTGCAACTCTTTGCCCAGTCCGCCGATATCTTCATAGCCCACCCTGCCAGGACTGCCGTGAGCTGCACCTCTGGCCTGTGCTCTGACGATCGTACCGCTATGAACCAGCACGGCCTCGACATCTGCTTCCGGCTCCGGCGGCTGGATGATGGGTAGTTCGCCGGTGGTACGCTTGCGTAGCCCGTAGCTGGGCGTAGCTGGTGTGGTGCTGATGATGAGAAATTCTCGTGGTGCCGCCCCTGGCGTGCCAACGCGGAGCAGATCACCTATCGTAACCGGAAGACCGACCAGATAACGAGCGATATATTGGAGATCGCTCTCCTGAATCGGTGCGCCGCCGTTGAGGGGCAGGAGTGTAATCTTGTCAGCATTGCGCATTTTGGCTTTGCGAATAGTGACGTGTTCTCCTAGCCCGGAGGCGCTATTTTGCCGGACCTGGCTATCCATTTGAATCGTCTGCTGCCCACGGTCTGCCAGAGCGCCCGGCACGACTTTTGCGGCTGTTGTGCGAGCGCCGATAATCAGGACGATATCGCCCGGTTGGCAACCCAGCTGTGTGATGTTCGCCGGATCAATCCGCGCGACGCCGCGCCCAACCTGGAGACCTTCGATAACCGTTAATTGTAAACTTTCGACGCTCTGTTCGTCCTGTGATTGCCCATTGAGGGGTCGTGTATTGGTGCTGGTTTGTTCTGTATTGTTCACAGTACTGTCTGATGTAAGCTTCGTTGTCGTTCCTGTATATGGAGCTTTATTGCCGGGACTACCCGGTGTTCGCGACTCCTCCATGCACTGCCTCTTTTCCCTACAGATATCTCTTGCCTGCCTGTAGCATATCACATGTACGAAAGAGGGCATAGAAAGTTTGAACCAGATGCAAAATATCTCAGCTACAACATCAGCGAGCGCCATACTTGCCCATATGAATGGTATGAAACGATGCCAGAAATGCGTACGTGTTCTTTACTGAATGCTTGTTGTATATTTTTGATGTTGCCATCGGGATAGGTCGCCTCTTTCTCGTGAGCCACTTAGTAGAGGAGCAAGTGGGCAGGCTAAACGCGCTTGCCCAGCACATTTCTGACTTATGTTTGTCCGCGTTTGTCCGATATTCTCTTGTATTAAGGAATGCTAGTAGCTTCCCTCGTTCGCTCTTATTGTAGGGTGCAGGAGGGAGACGAAAGAAGAGGAAAATATGGAACCTGAAGATTTCCTGGAACCCGAAATTGCCGTGACCGCAGGCGTCGTCGCCGCTATTTGTTCTCCGCGCGTACGCCAATTTCTCCGCAAGGGTCTGGTCTATGGTACAGCAGGTGTGTTAATTGCCGGTGATGCCATTACCTCGTTTGCCAAAAATGTTGGCGAAGGGGCAAGGCAAGCGGGTACTTCAATGATGCAGTCAACTCAGGGGGGGATGGATGAGGCCAGGACGAAAGCCGCTAACGCGGAGGCATCAACTGATACAGAAATGCAAGAAGGCGCTCAGGAGAAGGAGCATGTGGGAGCGCAGGGGGAAGGGGCGACTCAATGACTCATATCGATGAGCATAATTCAGGTCAGGCGGCTACCAGACGCGCAGAGCAAACGCTCGACAATCTTGGGCATCATCTGGGGCTGCTGGCAGGGACGGCTACTCACCGTATTGAGCAGGTCGTGAATAACGTTCATCTCTCGTCGCCCTTCCAGACCAGCACCTCGCAGCAGGAAACTGGCCGCTCCCTTCAGTCTTCTCAAGAGGCTACTCAACCAGCTTTTGAGAGGGCCGAAGGCCTTGTACAGCGTGCCGAACAGGACATCGGACGCTGGACTGCACGTGTGGGCCATCAGAGTCAACACATGGTCGCTCGTATGCGCGAAGACCTTGAAGATATGTGGGCAGATGCGCAACACCTGCGCCACACAAGACGACGTTCGTAGGTATCTATCTGTTTAGAAAGAGCGATCCTTCATGAGCCTGACTGCAACCGCGAGCATGGAGGTGCTTCACGCCCTTCCGGGCCGTCTTAGTGTGCATCTCTCCAGATGGTCGGGGCAGGGTAAGTTGCCTCTGGAGATGTATATACGCCGCATAAAGGGAGTCGAACATGTGCAGGCTACCCCGGCGACCAGGAATGTTTTGATCTCTTTCGATCCTGCAAAGACTGATGAACACACGCTGCTCACTAGCCTTCAGCAGCTTGATATTGCGACCATTCAGCAGCAGCCCGATCCCAGCC
>JAICIM010000317.1 GCA_025928885.1 Ktedonobacteraceae bacterium
ATACTTTCAAGTTTGAGGGATCATTGACCAGTACGCAACAACAGGTAGGCAATGCTGTTCCTGTGCCACTCGCCAGAGCAGTCTTTACTTCAGTACTCCAGGAAGCGGCGCGATTAGGTTTTAATGCTTCGTCTCTGAAAGCTTTTAGCCTTTTTAGCGGTGCAGGAGGGATGGACATTGGAGCAGATCAAGCCGCACATGGAGATTTGCATATCCAAACGAAGGTGGCGCTAGATATCTGGTCCGATGCATGTGATACCCTCCATGGATACTATGGACCTAAAACAGATATTATTTATAGCGATATTGTCTCTATTGGCAATCCATTACAGTGTTGGAGAGAACTCACGGGGGAAAGAGAAGCACCTGATCTCGTGTTTGGTGGTCCTCCCTGCCAATCATTTAGTCAGGCAGGTAAACAGAAAGGGAGCGCTGACGATCGGGGGTTGTTGATCTTTGAATTCTTACGTTTTGTTGAGGCGTTGCGACCGGCATTTTTTGTGTTGGAGAATGTTTCTAACCTGAAAGGTGTTGAGAAAGGCGCTTTGTATAAACAGATCATCGAAAAGATCCAAAGATCAGGGTATAATGTCTCTGTTGAAGCTCTGTTAGCCGCTGATTTTGGTAGTCCCCAACTCAGACGAAGGATTATTTTTTTTTGTTGCCGCAATGATATTGGTCATCTCTCTGTTCCCACGCCAACTCATAGCGCCTATCCAACCCTTTTTGCGCAACCTTACACGACTGTTGGCGAGGCTTTTCGAGGGTTGCCAGCGGCGGAATATAGTACGGCGTCCAGATCAACAAAAGCTGAGAGCGATGTTGGCGATTTGATATATGCCTGAAGTAGTCTCATCTAGCATCAAAACGTAGATTATCTTGTCATAACCCTTTACTACGTCTGGCGCATAGAACTTATAATTCCACGTACCATATTGATCAGGGATGGAAATGTGCAAGAGATTGAGTAGCTAAAAATCAAACAATGACTGTTGTTTAATCCCTTCTGTTTTGAGAGTACTCTCTGGTATCTCTTTCGTGATATTTTCTTGTGATTTAGGAGGAGTGAACAGGCCAATAATGACAAAAGGGTCTGGGCCTACTGAATGATACTGCGCGGTAGTTCCTAAAAATAAATAAATATCTTTCTTTAGCGCAAAATCATCAAAATATTTTTGCTTTACGAGGCAATTCGCTTGTTTCTCGTCTCCATTAGATTGGTGAAGGCAATGCCAATACAACATTCCTATCTCCCAATCCTCTATCATCAGTTTTCTTGGTTTTGTGTCTCCTTGCGACAAGAACTTGTACGAGTATTTATAAGGGACTTTAGGCAAAACCTCTCGTTTCTTACCTTCCCCTCGTTCATCCAGATCAAATAAATCATATTGACGTAGTTGATCTTGCCATTTTTTCTTCCAATCTCGTTCATCTTGCTCAACAACAAGATCCACAATTTCAGCAGGTTTGAGCGTCGCAAGAGATTTTTTCTCATCACTTTTAGCAAGTTGTATAAGGTCGCTCATGGAGTGAAATACTTCTTTTAATACATACTTCTTACGTTCAGCCCAATCTCTCTTTTTCCCAGTCCCGGTCTCGATTTTTTCTCCAACCTTGATCTTATCAGCACCAAATTTAGGTCGATAACTCTCAGGCCGCGGATCTTCCGTTCTACGGATAAGATCAAGCGTTATCCAGTTATATTTTGAATAGCGATTATCGTAAGGCAAATCTCTAAATGGGATGGGATATAAGCGTATCCATTTTCCATCAGCGAGGAAGCCCGCAGTACATACTAACTCACCATACTTACTCGAAGGTAAAGGATATGTTTTGACGCTGATAAGTACTTGTGCATCAGGTATCTCATAGGGTAAGTACAACTGCCACCTCTAGATCAAATCAAGGAAACTGGTCATATAGATGAATATACCCTATTTTCATTCCAAAGTCCATATGATGAAGATTTATCCGAAGAAACCAGAGAATGAAGATAATTTCTATGTAAATGGATGATGGGAGTATTGAAGTTGAGATCGCCTTCTAAGTGCTCAGTTACTTTATGCCGGTGGCAAAACTGATGGTCAGCTTCAAAACAAGTTATAGCAACTCGCCCATAATCCTGCACGATGGCTTTTAATCTTTCAATAGCATCTTTTTGAGTAGGCAAGATCTGAGAGGAATAATAATCAAATAGATTTTTGTAAGCAGCCTTACTATTCAATTCCTGCCTTAAATTTGAAGGTATGCCTAGATCTGGAATATGGGTGTAAGCTATTCCGGCTATCCGTGTATAATCTGAAAGCCTTGTTTTAGAAAAACCAAACTTCATTGAAATAGGATTTTTTCTTACATCTACTAGAACCGCAATATTATTAGAAACCAGTATATTTAGATAGGCATCTATAGTTAGCCCCTCATAACCGATAGTAAATAAACATGGGGATGTAGTGTGATTCCAACTTTGGCTCACTTGCTCGTATTCTGAACGTTCTAATATTTTAGGGGCAATTTGACTTCGCGAGACATAATGAGGGAATTCTAAATATACTTTACGGATAAGTTCCTCACCACGCAGATCACCTACCTCAGAAACTAGAGCCTCTAAAGCTAAACGATCTTTCTTTTCAATTTGATCTACGTATGAATGGCTATCTTTAAGTTGAAAATCACTGTGAGAGGTCAAAAAGCCCAGGTCAGCAAGCCTACTTCTATCTTGAGATAAAATCATGCTAAAATTACCATATTTATGAGGAAAAAAGTCATAATAATTTTTTCCCCTTCTTAGGCAGAACAGAAATAGCAATTTCTGACAGTCCGTTTTCGACAACAAACCTCCAAAGGCTTCTATTAAAGACAAAAGTATTTTTCTTCGGTAAAACACGCTACAACTCCTCAGTTAATAACTCTAATAGCTAATTCAGTATAAACGATTTTTCTTAAAACTTGGCAAACACCCTGTATTTCAACATTAGGTACTACCCTATAAAATAAAGCATCGACTTTCTTTTCTATAATAGAACATATGTTTCATCATGTCCAGACTTATTGCCGTCTAAAAAATTAGAGTAGGGTTTCAACCGAGGTGGCAAAACATGAGTTGAACCGCCTTTAACCTCGATCAGCACTGGCACGCGGTTACGAAATATTGTATAGTTACCTCATGGAAACCTTCAAGAAAACCGAGGGGCCGGTCATTCGGCCTGATTGCCGCACGCGTCGGGGATTGGAGTTGATCGCCGACCAGTGGATGATGCTGGTCGTTGTGGCTCTGGGTGAGGACACGAAGCGGTTTAGCTGGTTGCACGCGCATATTGCGGGAATCTCGAAAAAGATGCTGACACAGACGTTGCGCGGATTGGAGCGCAACGGCCTGGTGAAGCGTGTTGTCTATCCGGTCATCCCGCCAATGGTCGAGTATTCGCTGACTCCTTTGGGGCGCACGCTGATCAAGCCGATCTGGGCTATGCGTGATTGGGCTGAAGAGTATATAGAAGAGGTGGAGCAGGCCCGCGCCGTGTATGACCAGCAGGATAGAAACTCGCTTCAGGATGAGATTATTGCGCTGGTGCAGCAACGGGCAGAGATACCGCCGAAGACTCATTCATAAGAAACAGCCCGCTAGTGCGCACTAGCGGGCTGAAAGCTTTTTAATGCGTAACTTCCTGGCCGGGTGTCCAGCGCAGATTGGGTTTGCGGGCCGCCAGCGCTTGATCGAGGCGGCCAATCACTGTGGTATGTGGGGCTGTTTTGACGATCTCCGGGTCGGTGCTGGCCTCCTTTGCGATCTGATGCATGACGCTGATAAAGTAGTCCAGCGTTTCACGCGTCTCCGTCTCGGTCGGCTCGATCATCATTGCTTCATGCACAATCAGCGGGAAGTAGACAGTTGGCGCGTACATACCGAAATCGAGCAGGCGCTTGGCGATATCGGTCGCCGTGACTCCATGCTCATCCTTCTGGCGTTGCGCCGTTGCCACGAACTCGTGCTGACAGATCTGTGGGAAGGCGATTTCATAATCAGACGCTAGCCCATGCTTGAGGTAGTTCGCGTTGAGAATGGCGCTCTCCGCTACCTGACGTAGCCCGTCGGGGCCATTGCTCCGAATGTAGGTGTAGGCGCGAACCAGCACGCCAAAGTTGCCCTGATTTGCCCGCACCTTACCAATCGATTGCGGTCCCGGATCGGCCCAATAATAGTGTCCCTGCTCATCTTTCTCTGGCAATGGACCAGGCAGGAAGGGGACAAGATGCGCTTTCACGCCGATAGGGCCGGAGCCGGGACCACCGCCGCCATGCGGTGTGCTACATGTTTTATGCAGGTTGAAATGGACGACATCGAAGCCCATATCGCCAGGACGGGTGATGCCGAGCACGGCGTTAGCATTCGCGCCATCATAGTACAACTGTCCACCAGCTTTGTGGACCTGACGCGCAATCTCCAGGATATTTTCGTCGAAGAGTCCCAGTGTATTGGGGTTGGTGAGCATGATGGCGGCAACGTTGGCGGCGTATTTTTCCAGCAAAGTATGCAGATGATCGAGGTTGATGCCGCCGGTTGCCGGATGGGTCTCGACCTCGACGACCTTGTAATCGGCAAGCGTGGAGCTGGCGGGATTGGTGCCGTGCGCGTTGTCGGGGATCAACACGAGGTTGCGATGTCCCTCGCCCCGGCTCTGATGATAGGCTTTGATCAGCATCAGCCCGGTCAACTCGCCATGCGCCCCGGCTGAAGGTTGCAGCGTGACGCGGGTCATCCCGGCGATTTCGGCGAGATATTGCTCCAGTTCGTAGGTTAGCTGGATCGCACCCTGTACCGTGCTGTCGGGCTGCAAGGGATGGATATGAGCAAAGCCGGGCAGGGCGGCCATATCTTCATTGATCTTGGGATTGTATTTCATTGTGCAGGAGCCGAGCGGATAAAAGCCAGTATCGACGCCAAAGTTACGCTGCGAAAGATGGGTATAATGGCGCACAACCTCGATCTCGCTGACCTCTGGAAGTGGCGCTGGCTCGCTGCGCAGGAGATGAGCTGGCACCAGATCTTCAAGCGATTCGGTGGGAACATCCATCGTGGGCATCGAGGCGGCGCGGCGTCCTGGCGCTCCCTTTTCAAAAATTAATGTTTCAACGCTCATGCCTGCACCTCCTTCAAGACGCTGACCAGATAATCGATCTCCTCTTTTGTGCGCGTTTCGGTAACACAGAACAACATCGCGTTTGGCAGATCGGGATCATACTCATCCAGTGGTAGGCCACCGATGATGTCGGCCTGCTCAAAAAGATTTTGCAGCCTATCAGTTGAAACGGGCAACTGAATAACGAATTCGTCGAAGAAGGGGGCGTTGGAAATGGCCTTGAAGCCAGGAATGGCGGTGATCTGGCGGAAGGCGTAATGTGCTTTTTGCAGACAGAGTTCGCCCAGTTCGCGGAAGCCCTGTTTGCCCAGCGTTGCCATATAGATCGTTGCGCCAACAGCCAGCAGCGACTGGTTGGTGCAGATATTTGAGGTAGCACGTTCGCGGCGAATATGTTGTTCGCGCGTCTGCAAGGTCAGAACATAGCCGGTCTGCTTCTGCTCACCCTCTTCCACCGTCTGTCCCACCAGGCGACCGGGCAGGAGGCGCATAAATTTCTGTTTGGCGGCCATAAAGCCGAGCGCGGGTGCGCCAAAGCTCATCGTATTGCCAAAGCTCATCAGCTCGCCAACGGCAATATCGGCGTTATAAGCGGAGGGTGGGGCCAGGATACCCAGCGAGGCCGGTTCGGTGATGGTCGTGATCAGGAGCGACTTGCCCTTGTGGGCGATCGGTTCGATGGCGTGAACATCTTCTATGCAGCCAAAGAAGTTCGGTTGCTGGATCACTACGGCGGCTGTTTTGGCGCTGATGGCTGTTTCCAGCGCGGTTAGCGAGGTGACGCCGTTCTCGGTCGGGATCTCCTTGATAGTGAAGCCACGAGCGAAGGCGTAGGTGTGCAGGACGCGGCGATATTGCGGATCGACGGCGGAGGAGATGACGATCTCGCCACGACCGCCGGGACCGAGGGCCATAAAGACGGCCTCTACCAGGGCCGTTGAGCCATCGTAAAGCGAGGCGTTGGCGACATCCAGCCCGGTGATCTGGCAGACCATCGTTTGAAACTCGTAAATGGTTTGCAGCATGCCCTGGCTGACCTCTGGCTGATAGGGCGTGTATGAGGTCACGAACTCTGAGCGGCCCTGCAAATGGGGGACGACGCTGGGAATGGCGTGGTCATAGGTGCCTGCTCCGAGAAACGAGATAGTGGTGTCGAGATTTTTGTTTTTCGCCGCCATTCTGCTCATCAAGCGTTTCAGGTCTGGTTCGGGCAGAGCTGGAGGAAGGTTCAGGGGGCGGTCGAGACGGACAGCAGCCGGAACGGGCGCGAGCAGGTCATCAATAGATGAGAGGCCCATATGCTCCAGCATTGCCTGCTGTTCTTCGGGCGTATTGGGTACATAGCTCATAACAAGGAACTCCCCAGTGTTGCTCCCCTGAAACTTGCGTGAACAAGGTTGGCACATGAGGGGAGCGTGATGGAACTAGAAAATAGCATGACTCCCGCAAGAGTGGTCGTTACCAGCAGATCAGGTAACTTTCACGTCATTGGGGAACCATGCTATCTGTTATACGTAGTGATCTCTTGCATTATATCGCGTAGACCTTCTCATAAGCAAACTGGCCTCGCTTTGTAGCAAGTACTACGCCGTCTATTTATGTGCGAAATGGCGACGAGAAGCCTGCAAGCAGGGAAGGCAGGCGCTAGCGGCCCTCAAGATATTCCAGATATTTCTCAGCACTCATCAGTTCATCGAGTTGAGAAGGATCAGTGAGTTTGACGGCGAACATCCAGCCCTCGCCATAGGGGTGGTCGTTGACCAGTTCGGGGCTATCTTTGAGCGCTGTATTAATTCTGGTCACTTCACCGCTGATCGGGGAAAGCAGCTCTGAAGTGGCTTTCACCGATTCGACATCGCCGAATTTGGTGTCGTGTTCGATGGTCTGTCCAGCATCTGTCAGCAATTCGACATAAACGATATCGCCCAATTGATCCTGAGCGTAATCGGTAATGCCAACGACGGCCTCGTCGCCCTCGATCCGTACCCATTCATCGGATTTGCTGTACTTGAGGTTGGTTGGATGATCTAAGCTTGCCATGTGTCTATCTCCATTGCATGAAATGAAATAAGGACGTTACTTTGCTCGCTGATAAAACGGCAGAGCGACGATCTCGGCTGCCACGCGTTTGCCGCGAATGTCGATCTGAACGTGGTTGCCGACTTTTGCGTGTGCGGCTTTGACATAGCCCAGGCCAATATCCTTGCGCGTGGACGGGCTGCGTGTGCCGCTGGTGAGTTTGCCGATCTGTTGATCGCCATCATAAATAGCATAGCCGCCGCGTGGAATGCCGCGCTCAAGCATGACGATGCCGATCAGCAGTAGCTCCGGTCCCGCCTCTTTGACTTTGAGCAGGGCATCGCGCCCGCTAAAGTTGCCTTTTTTGAGCTTAACGGTCCAGCCCAGGCGTGCTTCGAGCGGATACGTCTGGCGATCGAGTTCGTGATCGTAGAGGCAATAGCCAGCTTCTAGCCGGAGCGTGTCGCGTGCTCCCAGCCCAGCCGGAAGCAGTCCATGAGGCTTGCCAGCTGCTAGCAGATCGTTCCACAGCTTAACGACATCGACGGGGGCGCAATACAGTTCAAAGCCATCTTCGCCGGTATAGCCGGTGCGCGAGATGAGGCAATTGATGCCATCAACCATACCGGGGGCGCTGTGATAGTACTGAATAGCGGAGAGATCAACCTCCGTCAGTGGTTGCAAAATAGATTGGGCTAGCGGACCCTGGATGGCGATAAGGGCCGTTGTGTCCGATTGGTCAATGATGGTGAGATGCTGAAAATGCTGCGCCTGCCCCTGTATCCACTCCAGATCGCTGGCGATATTGGCGGCGTTGACGACCAGCATGTAGTGATTTTCGGCGATGTAGTAGATAAGCAGGTCGTCGATTGTGTTGCCGTTGGGCAAGCAGAGCTGGGTATAGAGGGCCTGATGGAGCGCGAGCCGTGAGACATCGTTGGGGACGAGGTATTGCAAGAAGGCCAGAGCATCGCTTCCCTCGACCTTAAACTCGCCCATATGGC
>JAICIM010000580.1 GCA_025928885.1 Ktedonobacteraceae bacterium
GGACGCCTGATGTTTCCAGCAACGCCTGCCCCTCGGCCTCCATCTCTGCCAGCAAGCGATTCGCCTTCTCCCAATCCAGATCGTCGAGGCGACCGGGCCACGAGCGCACGAAATCAAAAGCGAGAGGAGCTGTGAGGAAACCAATGGCGCTGGCGACTCCTGCCCCGAACGGCACGATCAGCACGGGTGAGCCGATAGCTCTGGCGATGCGGAAGCCATGCACGGGTCCAGCTCCACCAAAGGCAAAGAGCGGAAAGCGGCGCGGGTCTTTGCCTCGCTCCAATGTGTGGATGCGGGCCGCGTTCGCCATCCCCTCGTTGACGATCTGATGGATGCCCCAGGCCGCCTCCTCAATCGAGATGCCGGAGCGATCGGCAACCTTCTCTTTTATTGCCTGTCGTGCGGCGGCCAGATCGAGCGTCAAACGACCGCCGAGAAAATAGTTCGGATCAAGATAGCCCAGCACCAGATCAGCATCGGTCACGGTCGGCTCGGTGCCGCCCCGTCCATAGCAGACCGGCCCTGGTTCCGCGCCCGCCGATTCGGGGCCGACTTTGAGCAGTTCCAGCGAATCGATGCGAGCAATCGAGCCACCACCAGCCCCGATCTCGATCATCTCGATTACCGCCGCCTTGATCGGCAACCCTGATCCCTTTTTGAAACGATAGCGGCGATCAACCTCAAATTCGTAGGTGATGAGCGGCTGGCCCTGATCGATGACGCAAAATTTCGCAGTTGTTCCCCCCATATCGAACGAGAGCAGATCGGAGTAGCCACAGGCCGCACCGTAGCTCGCAGCTGCCAGCGCACCCGCCGCCGGGCCTGATTCGAGCAGGCGGATCGGGAAGCACACGGCGGTCTCAACCGTTGCTATGCCGCCACTGGAGAGCATCAGCAGAAATGTGCTTTTGAAGCCTGCACGGGCGAGGCGGGCCTGCAACTCGGCAAGATATTCTTCAACGCGGCCCTGCACATAGACGTTGGCAATCGTCGTCGAGGTGCGCTCAAACTCGCGTATCTCAGGCGCGACCTCCGACGAAATGGCGACGCGCATCCGGGGAGCAACGCGCAAGACAGCCTCCCGCGCCTCCTGTTCCGCACGCGGGTTGGTAAAGCTGTGCAGAAATGTGATGGCAAGCGCTTCCACGCCATAAGCAACCAGTTCGCGCGTGAGCTGCTCAACGAAGGCTATATCCAGCTCTTGCAGGGTCGTGCCATCAGCAAGGGTGCGCTGTGGTACATCGAAGCGGAGGTAACGCGGCACGAGCGGCTGGGGCATCTCAAGCATGAGGTCGTAGAGTTCGTAGCGGTTCTCGCGCCTGATCTCAATGGCATCGCGAAACCCCTGCGTGGCAAGCAGCGCGGTAGGCGATCCTTTACGCTCAATAATCGCGTTCGTGACCAGCGTTGTGCCGTGAATGATCTGCTGTACTGCGCTCACATCGATCCCGGCCTGGGTCAGGGTTTCAAGCAGCACCGTCTCTACGGCCTGCGAGGGATCGTGCGGCGTGGTGAGAGTCTTGCCGACTGCGAAATGACCGCTGGCATCGTCAAGCACGATCAGATCGGTGAAGGTGCCGCCGATATCAACGCCGACCCGATAGTGAGAAGGCATCATTCAGCATCCTCCAGCTTCGGGAAGCGACTCAGCGGGAAGATATCGACCTGTGGCGGGCGCTGCTGCGAGAGCAGACCACCATCGACGGCGATGATATGGCCCGTGATATAGGCTGCATCCTCCGAAGCGAGGAACACAGCGGGTCCAGCCATATCTTCCGGCTCCCCAACGCGGCCAAGCGGGATCGTCACGCCGCGCTCTTTCTTCAACTGCGGGTCCATGCCCTGCGTATCAATCGAGCCGGGGACAAGCGCATTGACGCGAATACCGTACGGAGCAAGATCGAGCGCCGTCGCCCGCGTGAGCGACTCGATACCACCCTTCGCGGCATCATACGCGGCCATCCCGCGATGCGAGTGTGATGCGCCGCCGCTGGACATATTGATGATCACGCCCTGGTGCTGACGCGCCATGATATGGGCGGCACGCAATGAGCAGAGGAACACGCCCTTGAGGTTGACCGAGAGCACGCGATCCCACCATGCCTCATCGCCCTCAAGAAAGTGGCGCTCAACGTTGATCAGCCCGGCGTTATTGACCAGCACATCGACCGTCCCGAAGCGCTCAAGCGTCGTATCAAATAAGCGGTCAACCTGACTTTTATCCGAAACATCGGCAACGATTGCCAGAGCCGAGCCACCCGCATCGCTCATGGCCTGTACGGTTTGCGCGGCGACCTCTGCATTGACATCGTTCACCACGACGTGCGCACCCTCTCGCGCGAACCGTTGCGCAATAGCGCGACCAATTCCGCTGGCTGCTCCCGTGACAATGACCACTTTGTGCGCAAAGCGTTGCATATTCTGCGTCATGATATCATCCCCATTCACAACAATTTATAAAGACACCCATCATGCTTGGTATTCTATCACCATTACAGGTTGACATAGCGACAGGGAGAGGAAATACCCGATTTGTACTGACATGATAAATGACTCTGCTGAGAAATTCGGAATGCGAGGAAAAACCACATGGGATTGTGCTCAACGAGCCGAGAAACATCTCCACTTTTTGAATTTCTCAGCAGAGTCATTTATCATGTCAGTACAAGTCAGGCAGCACAAAAAAATAGCCGCTCCATGAAAGATTTCGCGGAGCGGCTAATGCTATGGGATATGAATATTAGGAAATGCTGCCTTTGAGGGTTGCCAGGAACTCCATGTTGTTGTTGGTTCTGGACATATGTTGCAGCAGCGCCTCCATTGCCTCCAGGCCACTGCGACCGGGCTGATCGGAGAGCGTAGCGAACATACGGCGCATGACCACAACGGCACGAAGCGTCTTTTCGTCGAGCAGCAACTCTTCGCGGCGAGTGCTGGAGAGCGAGATGTCGATGGCCGGGAAGATGCGGCGCTCGGCCAGCTTGCGGTTGAGGACCAGTTCCATATTGCCGGTGCCTTTAAACTCTTCGTAGATCACATCATCCATGCGGCTGCCGGTATCAACCAGACAGGTGCCAATGATGGTCAGGCTGCCTCCCTCTTCGATCTTACGCGCGGCACCAAAGAAGCGCTTGGGCGGGAAAAGGGCGCTGGGATCGAGACCGCCGGAGAGCGTACGACCACTGGGTGCCACTGCCAGATTGTAGGCGCGGCTCAGGCGCGTGATGCTATCAAGCAGCACCACCACATCGCGGCCACTCTCAACTAAGCGCTTGGCGCGTTCCAGCACCATCTCGGCGACGCGGGTATGCGCCTCGGTCGGCTCGTCAAAGGTGGAGCTAATCACCTCGGCTTTGACCGAACGCTTCATGTCGGTCACCTCTTCAGGGCGCTCACCAATCAGAGCAATCATCAGGTGAGCATCGTTGTAGTTTTCGGTGATGGAGTTGGCGATGGATTTGAGGAGCATTGTCTTGCCGGCTTTAGGAGGAGAGACGATCAGGCCGCGCTGTCCGCGTCCAACGGGGGAGACCAGATTGACGATACGCCCGGAGATGTTCGAGGGGGTGGTCTCCAGATTGAACATCTCTCGCGGCGAGATCGGCGTTAGATGCTCGAAATGCGGACGACGTTTGGCAACTTCCGGGTCTACGCCATTAATTGCCTCGACACGCAATAGACCATAATATTTCTCGTTGTCCTTCGGCGGTCGCACCTGCCCTGAAACCATATCGCCAGTGCGGAGGCCAAAGCGGCGGATCTGCGACTGCGAGACATAGACATCCATATTGCCTGGCAGGAAGCGCTCCTGTCGCAAAAATCCAAACCCATCCTCCACAATCTCCAACACACCAGCGCTAAAAATGTTTCCTTGCTGCTCGGTATTGGCCTGGAGAAGTCTGAACACGAGGTCTTGTTTCTTGAGGGTGCTGAAACCGGAGAGTTCGAGGTCGCGAGCCAGGTCGCGTAACTCCGGTAAGGTTTTTAGTTCTAACTCGGCTATATTCACGTTGCGTAGGGCGAAACACACTTGAGGGGAAAACGCCCATTCTCCTTTCTGCGGTGAACCAGGATGTATAAGCGGGAATGCACAATAAGCATAGTAAGTATCGAAGGGGTAGTTCTAGATACATACCCGATCTGTAAAATTGGTGGCAACAGGTAGCTCTAGCGCAGTATCCTCAAGGCGGAGCGGAAAATGGTGCGATCTTATTGAGCATGCTCCCTTCTCTAGAGTATACATGTATACCGAAAAGGTTGGTTGATTCTGCACTAGGTGAAAAGATAAGAGGTGCCAGGCCCACGAACTAAAGACGATGGACACCACGACGGTAAGATTCTGGAAAGGTGAAACTATCGGTGATGCGGTACATGTCGTCGGAGCCAGCATGAATATACCACACGCACGAGTAGATGTCAAGAGCAGGTGTCAGGCGCACACCCGCCGCTCTAGCTCTGCGCTATGGTTGACTGCCTGTTGCTAAATAAAACCTCCCCTATCTACAACCTCTGCAAGTTCTGCGATGAGCGATGGGAATATTAGCCCAACCAGACTCACGTTGCATATCATAGAAGGAATACCAGCAATTGTCAATCCA
>JAICIM010000189.1 GCA_025928885.1 Ktedonobacteraceae bacterium
GCCTCGTTCCTGCTTAACGTTCGGCTAGCCCAAAAAGGGCGAAGGCGTAGCTCTTTCGCTGTGGTTGTGAAACAGTATAAAATGCCTTGTTGTTCGGTTAAGCACAATGATATACTTAGCTTGAGAAGTTTGAAATGTTGGCATGCACGGATTGCAAGGAGGGTGTTGTGTGATCAAATTACTCTTGCGTTTAGTAGCGCTCGCAGCTGTAAGTATATTTCTCCTGATGTTATATCGTCCTGAATTAGTAGCAAATGCCAGCAACGCCTTGTTAAATAACAACGGCAAGGTTGTGGGATCGGCGCAAATTCTGCCCAACCTTCAGGGCAAGGGCAGCGACTTTCAGTTGAACCTTCAGGGATTGACATCGAGCCTGCATTATGTGGTCACGCTCAATCAGGGGAGCTGCACCGGCAAAGTGCTGGCAACGCTTGGATCGATTACCACCGATCAGCAAGGGAATGCTGTCGCAACGCTTGAGAAGGCAGACCTGAATGCAGCGCTAACACAGGGTGTATGGGTGAATGTTCATCAGGGGAGCGTCACTGGAACAAGCGTGGCCTGTGGGCGTGTGCAGACCAATAGCGCCGCCGCAACCGCGCAAAGCAATACCGGCGTACCCACCTCTAGCAATTCGTCGTCAACCAGCGTCAATAACACGACAACCGGGGTCGCACCGCTACTGCCTCTCAATAACAATCAGTCATCCTCGAATGGCGTGAACGGTTTTCCACAAACAGGTGTAGCTCCCGCAAAGGAGAATTCATACCGCAACTACACATTTCCGCGCAAATATTAGACTCTACCGAAATTGTACATACAACCTATTCTGCCTCTTTTGCAGGAAATTCTATCGGGAGAGTAGCAAAACTTTAAAGTTGCCCATGCCATGAGGATCTGTCAGGGCTGATACCTGCTGGCGGAGATTGTACCATTGAAACAGCGCGATCTGGCCGCGATCGCTGCCCCGATCGGTATCGAGAATGGCGAAATCGCGTTCGCGAATCAATGCCAGCTCGTCTTGAATGCCCATCTGCCTGAGCCATTGTTCCTGTGTGCCGAAGCTCTCCAGATGCAAGCCCTGTCGCTCTCCCTCCTGGATCAGCGCCGTGAAATTGACGTGTGCGGTGATATCCTGTTCGCCCGGACGCGTCAGAGGCCGCTCTATCAACTGGTGGCGATAATAGCAGGCAAGCGTTCCGCGCTGGCGGTCAGGGGTGTAGAGCTTTTCGGCCTCGTCCCCATAATCGATGGTGAGAAGGAAGCCGCGTTTGTCCGTTGAAGCAGTACTGGTAGGAGCGAAGAGGCGAGCGGTGCGTTGCATCCAGCGTGGCGCATCCAGATTGATCTCGGCTCTCCAGCCATCCTCAAATGTTCGCCAGGGAATGTTGTAGGTATCCAGATACGTGGTGACCTCCGGGCTGCTCGGCTCGCCCAGCACCTCGCTCAACCTGTCTCCACTGAGCGTCACATAGATTTCATAGAGCGTGTCGTCGCGCTTCTCGATGAGATGGACGGGAAATGCATCGACCAGTTCGTTCGAGAGAATCACGTGCGGAGCCTGTTGCGTTGATACCTCCTGAGAGGCTTGTAGCGCGTCGTGGCCCGTTCCGATATCTTCGGCGTGATACTCAAGGACGTTATGTAGATCAGGAGCTTCGTGAGCTGTCCAGGCTCGCACACCTCGGGCGAGGTTGCCGCGCCCTGCTCCTTGCTCCAGTACGATAAAAGGCGCTGGTTGTCTCAATTGTTTCCATAGAGACAGGAGTTGCCGCCCCATACAATGGGCGAAGAAATCGGAAACATCGGTGCTGGTATAGAAATCGCCCTCCCAGCCGACCCGGGCGGCATCATTCACATAATAACCATATCCGGGTTCGTAGAGGGCCATGCGCATATAATCGGCGAATGTGATAGCTCCTTGCGCTTCGATGCGGTTGATGATGCGTTCTTGTAAAGATGTCGCAAGCATACTCTATCCCGTAGTATATCTATCTCGTTTTTAGCACTATTTTTATTAACTATCAATGGCGTTTGAGAAAAAGAAAATCAGGCACCAAAGCCGACAACCAGAAGATCGAGGGCCATCTCAGGGGCAAGGCGACTTCTTTTGAGCGCGGCATCAGTTGTTATCAACTGGCGATAAATCCCCTCCAGCTGGCTCATACTAAACTTCCCCACCTGACGATAGGCTTTCTCAACAATAAACGGCGACATGCCCAGCGTTGAGGCAATTTGGGCGGTGCGCATCCCCTTTTGTGAGAGTTCTTTCACTAGCAGTAGCGAGCGGACCTGAGAGGTGATGGTGCTGATGAGCTTCAATGGCGGCTCACCATCGGACAGCAGATCATGGAGAATGTTGAGCGCCTGCTTACGGTTGCGTTGAGAGAGCGCATCGGTCAGATCGAAGATTCTCGCCTCCTGCACTTGAGCCGAGAGTTGTCGAATATGCTCTGCATTAATCGTGCCGCCTGTGCCAACATAAGTGGCAAGCTTGTCGAGTTCGTTGGCGAGGAGCCGGAGGTTATTGCCGACGAAGTTGGACAGCAGACCGGTTGCGTCTTTCGTAATGGTCACGCTGAGACCCTTCGCCCGTTTGGTGATCCAACTCTCCAGCGCGGCCCCCTTTGGCAGCGTGTTCTGCAACACTTTGCCATACTTCTCCGCCACCTTAACGAGTGGGTTGCTGGCCTCCAACGCCTCCTCAGCCAGTACGATCAGGACCGTCGTCTCTGCCATCTGCGCGATATGTTCAGCCAGGGCTTTGTCAAAGGCGGCGCGGGTCAGGGTAGCGCTTTTGCCCTTCTTCCCTTTTTTCGCCTTGCCGCCTTTTGTCGTCTCTTCTGCACTGGCGGAGGATTCACCGCGCTTCTTTTTTGGCAACCCGTTCAAGATGACCAGCCGCTGCTCCGAGAGAAAGGGGAACGTATTGGTGGTCATGATGATGGTTTTGAGATCAACCTCGGTCCCGCTATAGGTATCCTGGTTGTAGCCGAAGTCGCCCTTTTCGCGCAACTGCTTGAGTTGTTCGCGGCTGGTGAACTCATCTTCACCGTGCAGAAGATAAAACATGGGTTTATCCGTTGTGTTCCTGTGTGGCTGCTCGTAGATAGTCTCTTCTGTTTTTGCGTGCGATCAGTAGATCGGTCAAAATACCACCGCTTATCCCCAGCACGGTGCAGAAGAACAGCGAACCAAAGAAGACCGACGCACCGTTCGCTCCAGGCAGCGGTTGGTCATAAATAAGTGTTCCGGCCCATCCTAGAATGATCAAAAAGCCGAGTAGCACACCAATAAACGCGCCTACTACGACGGCTGCACGCTTCTTGACTGCGCTCAACCAGAATGCGAGAAAGAGCGAGACGGGAATCGAAAGCAGAAAACCGAAAAAGTCGCCAATAAAGACGGGATCGCCAAGATTCACATTAAGTGCGGGCATTATTCTATCGCCTCCTGAAGGATAATCATTGCATTGACATTTTCATTATACGGCAGGTCGGCCATTGTGACAATACAGGATGACGGAACTGACCTTTCTATGGTATAAAGTGAGGTATTGATTGGTTACCATGATGTGAAGGAAAAGTGTTCAGGCGTTGTCTGATAGTTTGATGTAAGGAAGATGGATATGTCGGCTGCTAAGCAATCAGATACATCGCGATTATTCTCCTCAAAGCAATCTGCTGTCTCCTGGGCTGGTCTCAGATCATTTTTCTGGGTGGCTATCATTCTCATTGCTTTACTGGTTCTGCTGCCGTTTATTATGCAAATTGTAGCGTTCTGGAAATATGATATCACTTCGTCCTCGATAGCAGATCAGGTCAAGCAGCAGGCCGATCAGACCCAGAACTTGCTCAACTTGCTCAATACCTTTGCCGCCATTATCGGCGTGGTCTTTGCCGTCTTTGCCGCTGTGACGGTCGCTCTGGGCGTCTATGGCTTCTCGACGAATAACGGATTTCGCGACCTTGAAAAAGAGTGGCAGGATCGCCTGGATGAGCTGGCGAAGAAAAGTACGGCCATTGAGTCGCTTGAGAATGATATGCAGCAGAAAAATGAGCAGTTGAAAAAGTTGCAGGAAGAATCCGCCGGTCTACGCGATCAATTGCAGAAGAACGTGACATCTGCTCAGGCTCAGTTAAACAAGCAGGTGGAGGAGATCAGTGTTGTGATCAGGCATCTTGGTGTGACTGGTCATCTGGCCTCGAACGATCCTCGTATCAATTTTGCGCTCGGTCGTATTCTGAGTGGTGGGGGAGACTACGATAAAGCGATTGAGCTATTGGAGGCGGCGGCACTGCTTGATCCTACTTTCCCAGAGGTGCAGCAAGAACTTGGTTTGACGTATCGACGCCGTGGAGACAGATATAACGGTCTCGGTGAGACGAAGGAGGGGGAAGAAGATTACGAGATAGCTATTCAAAAATTGCAAGAAGGCGTTCGGCAGCATCCTGATGATGTGCAAACTGTTGCCATACTTGGCGGTCTCTATCGGCGCAAGGGAGATTACGGACGTGCAATGGAATACTATAAACAAGCCGTTGCCGTTGATCCCACTTCATCGTATGCGCTGGGCAATGTGGCGAGCCTGGCATGGTATCTTGGCGAAGAAAAGCTGGCTCATGAAATGTTTGCTAGTACCGGGCAGGCTGCACAGCAACGCCTTGATACTCTGGCGTCGTTAGAGCCGTATTGGGACTACTTTGATCTTGGTCTATCTCAATTAATGTTGGGAAAAATTGAGGATGCAAAGCAATCCTATAAAAAAGCCATTGAATTTACCCCCAGTAAGATCCATTTTGAGGGCGTCTTGAATAATCTCTCCCTACTCAAAAAGAATACTCATGGCCGTCCCGTTCCCGGTATAGATGAAATTATTGAGATGATCGAAGCGGCGCGATAAATAGCAAATGGTTATGGATGAGGGACGATGCATAATATTCATGCATCGTCTTCGTTCTGTGAGATCAGGCGTTGGCCGCTTCGACCGACTCGTCTAGCTTGTGGTTGACCTTGCGATGATTGTTGTACCAGGTGACCAATGATTGACGAGCGGCGGCGAGCAGGCTAGTATCGCGTTGATGAGCGTGGTAGAGTGCGATCCCGATCTTTGGCAGGCTTAATGTATCGGAGTAGACCAGATAGCGACTCTCCCAGATTGGGTGAAACTTCTTTTTGAAGTTGTACAACGAGCGATTTTGTTCCGGGTTGCCAAAGCGGGTGGAAAGGAAGTCGATGCTGTTTGCCAGAAAGGTCTCGCTTTCCTGGTTTGTATTGCCTAGCGGGGCCAGTCCCAGGCTGACCATCTCGGCCCCGTGGCTTTTCACATATTCGATCGAGCGTGCCAGCAGCAGCTCCATTGTGCCAGGTGCCGGTTTTTGGGCGCGGCGCATCAGATCCAGTCCCCAGCCGTGGCGACCATAGATCGGGATGAAGGAGACAAAGGCATGGACTTTATTATGTTCGTCAACGGCCAGCGCGTAAAGCTGTTCCTGATCGCCCTGTGGATCAAAGTAGCCCATGCTGAAGCCCATCTCTGAGCCGCCTTTGCTCGCCAGCCAGAAGCGCGAAATCTCCTCCATTTGCGTAAGTTGTTCGCCGTTCGTCACGCGCCCATGATAAAACACGATGCGCACACCCTCTTTTTCCGCTCGTTTCGCGCTGGTACGGACGTTAGCCATTGCTCCGCCTTTCAGCGTAAATGACGCCGTATTGATAATGGCATCTTCCCCGATTTTTAGCAGATGCAGGCCCATTTTGCGGTAGGTATCGGCCAGTTCAGCGCGGACCTGCCAGTAGACCATCGTCCAGTCCTGCTGCTGGCAGTAGACCATAAATTCCTTCATGATCACCTCCATCTCGCTTTCAGGACCGATGGGATCGCCCGCGACGACGGCGGTGCTGCCCTGTAAAACATAGCTGAGCACGGCCTTGCCCGATGAAGGGAGAAAGTACGATTTATCGCTGCCCAGCGCAAAGTACGAGATAGAGCTTTTTCCGTAGAGATGGGTCATCTGTGCCACCTTATTGCGCTCTTCCGTCTCTGGCAACAGAACGGCGGCGACTGGGCGACAGAGCTGGACCATGCCATAGAGAACGGCGCTGATACAGAGGAAAGGCAGCGCTTTGCCAAAGAAGAGGGCCGGTGGATTGTGAGGAAGGTGCATATGGGTTGGGAGCAGAACGCGCACTAAGAGTCCCTCAATGCCAAAACGGTCGATGAGCGGCTCAAAATCGTCGTAGAGGACAAGGAAACCGCCGATCGCATAGAAGATCACAACTCCCAGCCCCAGCAGTACAGCCACATAGCCGCGTATCGCCGATGGTGGATCGCTTTTGGCCTGGAAGAAGGCTGAGAAGATGACCAGCAAGCAAGCCAGCAGCAAGGCTGCAATCATCACGATAAACGTATAGTTGCGTGATGTCAGCAGGAGAAATGCTGAGAGCAACGATAGTAGCAGCGTAATGCGCCAGGCGTGCAGTTTGCCGCGCACAAGCCCATATGACAACATAATCAGGAAAAAGCCCACCACTACGGTCAACGTCTGGGCATGTAGGCGCGTGGTACGAGAGAGCATGGGCCACATATATTGTGATGTACCCCAATGCAGCTTAGGAAAAATGGCCGAAAGCATGTCTCCCAGGCCAACCAGGCCAGTGATTAAGGCGATAAGCCATCGTGTGCTATGTCGTAAGGGATGAGTAGGGCTAAAACCCATATCTATTTTCATAATGTGCATAGATTTCCTGCTTTTCCTTCATCTTGTCCCGAAAAATCGATTGACATGAATAAATAGATAGCTGATCACAGATAGTTCGTCACAGGGCCGGACTGATCCCTTTGCTTGCGTGGTCAGGCTGATATTTCGTGCAAATCCTCTGTTAGTAGTAATAAGTATACTGAAGGTGCTGCTTATGTTGCCTGTGTCAAATGTCCCATTCTTTCTGCATATTTTTGCAAATCTTGTGAGAAATGGCAAGGGTATTCTACGAGTTTCGCGGTTACGCGGTATCTTGCATCCGATTTCTTCTGTATTTCTGTCCACATAACTAGACGCTAAAGTACCTGAAAATGTTTCGCTGACTTGCAACACTGTTCAGGTCCATGCCGTATATATGTCAGTACAATGATAACAACAAGCGTATCTCCTTGAAGGAGCGTTCTGTTTGAGGAAAAGTGAGGCGCATAATGATGCATAGAATGACTACTCTTGGATTGGATGAGCGCCTGGAACGCGTCCTGGCCTACCTTTTCTTCTGGGTGTCAGGCATCTTGCTCTTCTGGTTCGAGAAAAATCGTAATGTGCGTTGGCATGCAGCACAATCAATGGTGACGTTCGGCGCACTCTCCCTGCTGATGTTTGGCGTGAATATGCTGCAAGCGATGTTGTCGTGGATTCCTCTGCTCCATCTCCTGACCGACTTTGGCCTGGGGCTGCTGCTCAGGATCTTGTGGTGGACCTGGATCATCCTGTGGGGCTGGCTGATGGTGATGGCCTGGTCAAAGCCAGATTACCGTCTGCCGTTTATCAGCCGTTGGGTGCAATACCTTGTTTAACCTGCCCTACTTGATCGCTCTGGTCTTATAGAGAGATGCGTGCAGATCATTTCTCATCTCTCTCTGCACGCATATTTCCACAATTTTCTCCTATTACTTTCTACCTATTACTTCTTTCTCTCTGCGAGGCAGACTATTTTTCGCGATAGAGCAGCCCCAGCGCGAGGCCGAAAATGAGGTGGCGCAACAGGTTTTGCAGAAACGATCTCCACGTCGCCAGTTTTGGCATCGCTCCCTGTTTGATCAGGGGATGGTACTTATCGGCCAGTGGCGTAAGCGTCCAGGCACCCGCAATAAATACCTCGCCAAAAAGAATGCCTTTGAGCCAGTTGGGGCCGGGGAGAAAGCGTTTGATCGTGGCGGCATAGATCTCCGCCAGCGCCACGCCGTTGCAGAGATGGAGCAACCACGCCAGCAGCCAGTTTCTCCTCTGCGACCCTTCGTTTTGTCCCGGGAGCATCCCTGCGATAAAGCGAACGTCGTTGAAATGATTCCCGATCACATATTTGTCCCATTCCATTGCCACGCTATATGCCAGCGTTGCCAGCAATCCTGCCAGCGCAGCTGAGCCGGGCCGCCAGCCCGGACTGATAAGATTACGCAATCTATGCATCTTCAAACCTCCGATTTTTTCTGTGTGACGAGATGGAGTAAGAGGGCAACGATAGCTCCGCATGCCGTTGCCAGCAGGTTTACGCCATCGTTATTGAGCCAGGAAATACCACGCAATGGGTGTGTCGGTGTGCCGCAACTATGGCGAGTGCGCTCCGTCTCTTTCTGACAGGTTGGACAGTAGTACATGGCCTGCACCTTTTCCCCTAAAATGCTGTCAAGCAGGCTTCCACTCATGCCACTTAGCAGAGCGATCAGGGGGAGCAGGCGTAGTGAGCGACGTTGGGGTTGCAGCAGCTGGTAGAAGAGGCCCAGCGCGAGCGAACCGCCGGCAGCGGCGGCTGTTCCTAGCGGGGTCACGCCGCCCGATGTGCCGGGGAGGGTCGTTTGACCGCTGGTGATCAGCCGTGGTGCTTGAGGGCTGAGGACGCCAAGCTCTGTGGCCCAGGTATCGGCGGTTGCGGTCGCCAGTGCGCCGATATAGGCTGTCTCAAGCGCAGCCTGCGTCTCTGGCTTCTTGCTGCTGCCGTAGGCCAGGGCGAGTAGCGTGGCGATGCCGCCGTTGGCCGCGACCTGGGCAAGATCGCGCTGCGAACCCTTACTGAACTTGTCGGCAGCGATCTCTTCTTTGTCGTGGGTGCGGAAATGAGAGAGCAGGCTGGAGGAGACAAAGAAGAAAATCAGTGTCAGGGCCGCACGCCATCCTCCCATGCCATAGATCGTGGTGCCGGTGATTGTTGCACCCACAACGCCGCTGCGACTGAGCGATCTGCGCTTGTAGGCCAGAACTCCTATGGTTGAACTCAAAAGCAGGCCCAGAAGCAAATTACGCCCTCTCGTATCATAGAAGCGGTGCGAAGGCGGTTGTTCTTCTTCTCGATCAGGAGAGAGTCTAAACACATTAGTACCTCATAAAAATTGAGCGGATTTTGTTACAGAACGTGATTGTTATCAGTTCTATCATAAAGAAGGCTTGATAGCGAGGCAAGGCTCTCTCGTCATTTGAGAAGAACGTACTCCGTATCGAATTGCCATTCGGCAATCACCTCCAACTCAACGTAGAGGCGGGGATGTAATGGATCAATGTGTTTGACTAAATGAATATCAACAACTCGATTGTCATTGATGCCCAACCCTTCGCAGAGTGCATCCTGGGTGATCTTGAGGCCTCCATCGAGGTCTCGTTTGAGTGGCGTGGTAAAGTAGAAATCGAGGAACAGAGCCAGGTAGCCCTGCCGCAGGCGAGCTAGCAGTGCATCGGGAACAGTGATGGCCCGCAGTGTCGATTGCACGTGTCGTTTGAAACGACGCGCGACGGCAGTGGTGACGCGACGACCGTTGACCGTGGCATATTGTTCATTGATGCTGGGCGGCAACGGGAGGGTCAATACAATACGTGCCGAAGTTGGAGTTGTCATACAATATGAGTTTTGACCACCAGAATCTGGTGATTGTTCTCGCATACATATCTCCTGATAAAATAGTACTTTTGGAATATTGATATAGTGCGTATTGTATCATATCAACGTGTTTTATCCTGTTGGGTATGTCATTGTCAAGCAAGGAAAAGAATGATACACTGCTATCGAGCGAGAGGCCAGGCGAAAGTGAGGAGCAAAAGTGATTACGTGTAACCGTTGTGGGAATGTCGCGCCCGCCGGAGCTGTCCAGTGTCAGCGTTGCGGCGCACCACTCTCTAACAAGGTTGAAAATACTACCTATAATAAAGGAATGATGGGTGGTCAGGAGCAGGGAGGCCAGGAGCTACCGGCGTGGCTGGAGTCATTGCGGGTAGGTGAGCGCTCTGCTGCCCCGGCCAAGAGTCCGTCGAGTTTTTCGGCAAAGGATTTAGTCGAAGAGGGATCGTTGCCAAATTGGATGCGCCCGGAACAGAGTAGCGGCAATCAACCTGTGCCTCCCAGTCCCGCGCCAGCAGCTTTACGCCCCGCAGCTTTCCCAGGACCAAACACTGATGCTAATATGCAAGCCAGTACGCATGAAAGCACATTGGCGGCGAAAGGATTTACTGCTCGTTCGCTGATTGATGAGCAAGCGCTACCGGACTGGATGAAAGAGGGCGCTTCCGGGCAGAGCGGCTCGATGGCGCTGAGTGGAGCAACAGACACGCCTGCTCCTGGTAATATTGCAGCTTCGAGCCTTGTACAGCCAGATGCCTTGCCTGATTGGATGAGAAACCTTCAGCCGCCTTCGTCCTCTCCCGCCAGACCTGCTCAGCCGCAGCCTTCGGTTTATCCCGGCCCCACGAATACTTCTGGTCTGTATGCCGCGCCACAACCTGTCATGCCTCCGGCCACTCCGGTTATGCCGCAGGTCCCACCGACGCCTCCGTTGCAGAGTACATACCCAGCGGCCCTGTCAGAATCTGGGGCAGGATTTTCGGCTCGTGATCTCATTGATCAGAATGCTCTGCCCACATGGATGAACCCACAAGGGGGAGCGCAGGCTAGTACGCCGCCCAGTAATTCTGGCTCTGCCACACCGGCAGAGCCAGCGGCCCCGACAGGATTTGGGGCAGGATTTTCGGCCCATGATCTGATCGATCAGAATGCTCTGCCCACATGGATGAATCCGCAAGGAGGAGCGCAAGCTGGTACATCGCCCAGTAATTCTGGCCCTGTTATGCCAGCACAGCCAGTTCAGCCTGGTCAATCCGGTTTCTCGGCCTCGTCCCTGTTAGATATGGATTCGCTGCCCTCCTGGTTGAA
>JAICIM010000109.1 GCA_025928885.1 Ktedonobacteraceae bacterium
AGTTGTGAGTACGGTGATATTCACTCCTCTTTGTGCCAGGCGTCGTCCCACTTCATGGACGTGTGTTTCGATGCCCCCCATATATGGGAAGTAGCGAGCCGTCACCATAAGCACGTTCAATGGATGTATGTCTCCTGGCATTTGCCTTGACCTTTCTTGTGACTGTCCGATCTTATCTGCCATCTCTGTCTGATCTCGTTGTAAATTCTGTCGTAAGCACCCGATCAGATTGTGGTGTGGGTAACGTATAAGGTTGTAGCGCAGGTGGTTTTAACCTGACGCGGCTGCCTGTTTTTCTCACTGCCTGGTCCTGAGCTATTTTCACCCTGACCAACTCCTGCGTGATCCCTTTCCCGGTGAGTCCCCCGGATGTGCGGATACTGGCTAATTCTTCCGTCGTTTTGCGGACGGCTGGAAGATGAAAGGTTTCCATGAGCCAGATTGCCTCCTGCGTTCCGATGAAGTTCTGTCCTATGCTGGGTAGAGGAGTTGTTTCGATCAGCGCAATATTGATAAGGCTTTCTTCCGCAAGTGCAGCTTCAGGTTGTTTGCCCCAGACCGTTTTATAGACAGTGGGAAGCATGGTAAGCGCTTCAATGTAGAGAGCCGCCACCCACCCTATGCATAGCCCCGTCACGCCGCCAAAGTGTCCTGCCACCGCTGCCGTTCCTAGCTCCAGGATGCACCCGGGAACAATCAATTTCATTGCGCCTTTGAGCCGATCAAAGATGCGACTGATAGATATGAAATGATCCCTGATCACGAGTGCGAAGGCCGCCAGCATCAGGATATGCATAATCGTTGTTGATTGTTCTGCATAGGTGCTGCCGAATATACTTAATACCTCTCTCGCGCCAACGAGTAGGAAGAGTGCTACTGCTGCGTTTACGCCAGCGGCAAGGCTAATGGTCATACGAGCTTTACGGGCAAGGGTACTTCTTTGTGCGGAGTTAACGGCATGCAAAACGGTCGTGAGCGCAACAGGTACATAGAAAGCGAAGCTGACAATCATCCAGGCAACATAGAACCATGCGTTCACTCTGGCTGAGAACAGGGCAGTGACGAGAACAGGCAAGACAGAGGTCGGCAATTGCAGGGTGAGATTGAGCAGGTGATGTTGTACTGCACTTCCCCCTAAATTGCGTAAAAGGCCCCATTGGGGGAAATACTTCTTGCCCAACCCTCTTTTTTTAAACACGAAAAATAGTGCCAGCGCCAGTAGCGAGATAATGTTTCCTAACGCCCAGATTGCGTAGATGGTGATGCCGCCTTTGCCCGCAAAGAAAATGCCAACGATAAAGAGGATGGCAAATTTTGTAGCCGCAAAGATCGTATTGCGCCATAGTTGCAAGTTGCCGTATAACAGGCCGATCAAAGCCTGATCCAGCACCGTCGTTGTTGATGTAAGTGCAACCCCTATGGCAAAGGTAAGAATATGGGGAATGCTGGCGTTTAAGGGTTGGAAGCCGGGTGAGACATATGACGAGGCGAGAGCAAAAACTCCCCCAACGCACAGGCTCACCCCTCCTACAACAAGTAATGCTGTACTGATGAGTTCGCCTTCGTGTCCAGGTTGACGAGGTAGTTCTGTGATGAGCAGCGTGCCTAATCCCAACACGCAAAAACTCCCCAGCAGATTCATTGCTGAGACAGAGGCCGATGCAATACCCACTGCTTCCGGCTGAAATTGTCGCGCGGCTATCCACCAGAAAGCGAAGCCAAGCCCTGATGTCATTACATTGGTTGCAATGAGTGATCCTGCATTCGCTAATATAACGCTATTCGCTTTCAGCCATTGCGTGAGTATTTTCACCGGGATATATTTCCTTTTCCTACACTTAGCGCTGGCTTGTCCTGGCTAGCGGAAGGAGATGGTGCCGACAATGGCTGTTGCTGTAAACTGCCTTTCACATAGCCAGCCGCCGTCGTCAGGAGTCCCGCGATGATGGCTCCTGCTCGTAGGAGACCACTGGGGTCGCGCCGAAGAAAGGTATCGCTGATGCCTTTCCAGACTCCTCGTGGCAGCACCTGCATTGTGTAGGTTCGTTCGGAGGAGAGGCTATCTTTCGCGCCCACAAATTTTGTAATGGTGGCTTTCGAGATCCCCTCGGCATAACAACGTGAGAGGAAATAGCGCCAGCGAGCGCGTTGAGCGGGGATACGGTGATAGATAAGCGCACGAGGTTCGTACAGAAACACTTTTTCGGGCCAGTGCTGTGTGGCTCGAATGCTTAACTCCGTCTCTTCTCCTCCCATCGGAACCGTGCCGATCCGCCCAATACCTTCGCGAAAACCGCCGATGGTTTGAAAGACTTCTTGCTTGATGCAAGTGCAGCCGCCATAGGGATTGCGTACCACGATCGGTTGATCGGGGATGTGTTGATAGGTACAGCCCACGACCCAGTAGAACTCACCGGGAAACCAGTCTGGCCGCTTCCCTAGCCAGCGTGGAACAACGGTGCCGCCAACGCCAAGTACGGTCGGATCTGTACTACAGCTATAGAGGCGCTCTAACCAATCAGGGGCCGCTTCTGCGTCGTCGTCAAGAAAGGCAATCAAGTCTCCATGTGCCATTTCTAATCCGGTGTTGCGTGCTCCTGATAGTCCACGAGCCGCTCTGTTCTCTACAATGGTAACATCAGGAAATTGAGCGCGTGTTCGTTCAAAGAGCTGCTGGTTGTGATCGATGACGATAATGATTTCAGACGGGAGAAGGGTTTGCCGTCGTAAAGATGCTACCGCCGCTACCAGATCATCCCAACGTTCATCTGTATAGGCGCAGATAATTATCGTTATGTGCATCGTTGTAATTGTCATCTTGCCACAGTCTTTCCAGATAGAGAGCTTGTCATATAAGTTGAACCACGACGGATAGTTTGCCATACCAATGTGCGTGTGTTGAGATACTTGCGCGCTGCTCGCGTGATTCCGGTTCCTATCAGGAGGCGAGCAAACGTCTGAATGTCCGTGTCGGCTGCAACCATAAAACGCGTCAGGGCCAGAATGTCGGTTGTGTCAGAACTCATCGTGTGCTTGACTGTGCAGGCCGAGCTATAGCCTGCATCGGCCACCGCCTGTCGAACCTGAGCCGTGTAATAGCCAAATGGGTAGGCAAAACTTGCGATCTCGTGGCCCAGGTGTTGTTCCAGTACTTCTTTGCAACGGGCGATTTCGTGTTGAGCAGCCGCTATCGACACCGTATCAAGTTGTGGATGAGTATGCGTATGGCCGCCACATTCTATCCCGGCCTGCACCACTTCTGTCAGCTGTTGCCAGGTCAGCATCGGGCGTGTTGCCTCTCCCTCTTTTTGCAGCCAGCGACTCGTTGCTCCGACAAAGGCAGTGGTCACATAGAGTGTAGCTGTGAAGCCGTATTGTTGCAGCACCGGAAGAGCATCAATGTAAAAATCTGCAAAACCGTCGTCAAAGGTAATTACTACTGGACGTTCGGGCAACTTTGATCCTGTGGCTGTTCGCGCATCTCTATATTGCGTAACAGTGATAGGTGTGTATCCCTGCGCTTGTAGATAGGCCATCTGTTTTGCGAATGCGGCAGGTGAGACCGCAAATGGATGAAATTTCGTAGTGGCGGACTGAGAAATACTATGATACATCAAGATTGGCACTGCTGTTAAGTGTAGCTGTTTTTGCATAAAAAATCTTTCAAGCGCAATGCAAATGTGCAACAATAGAAAGAGGATATCAGAGAAGATATCCAATCATGGTTAAGATAAAGCCCATGATGATTGCACTGGCGTCAGTCATGCCTGCAATATCGTGTTGCAGGAGCGTATCTTTGGTGCCGCGTATGATTCCCTTTAGCAGCGTTTTGAGCGTATAAGTGCGTTCGGAGGCGAGACCGTCCTGCCTGCCGACGCGTTTGTTGAATCAAGAAAGGCAATAAATGGAGACTGGACCTGCTTTAATTGCCCTGTCTCCATGCATCGCTTTATATTGCTTTTTTTCTTGAGATCTGAATATTGATGTCAAAATTGAAAAAACTGTAGGAAAATTTGGCTGCGTTGTGTGCATCCTGTTGATAGGTCTGTACAAGGACCGGTTTTGTAGATGTTATTGTACGCTTCTGAGTACGCTTCTGAGACCATTCCCGCAAAATAGTTTGTAATACCCGCCATCCATCACGAGCTGCATGGAGGTTGCTTGCTCCATGAATGCGTGCATGCTCGAAGCTGGGAACTTCGACAATCTTCATGTTTGTTTCGTGCATTCGCAAGTTGAGTTGGGTTTCTACCTCGAAACCATCACAATCAACTATGACCTGATTTAAGCAGTATTTCCAGAATGCATTGTAACCGTAACACAGATCACTAAATTCGGTATCAAAAAGGATATTCACAAATTTGCTGAGTAAGGCGTTTCCCCAGCGACGGAAGTGGGTTATATCTACACTGCCGCCTCCTGCCAGAAAACGTGAGCCTTTCGCAAAATCGTATCCTTGCTCTAACGCCTGCACAAATTGCGGAATCTCCGCCGGATCAGCCGACCCATCTGCGTCGAGCATAACGATAATATCGCCTGTACAGGCGGCAAATCCTGCTTGCAGCGCATCACCTTTTCCCTTGCCGCTCTGCTTGATAACACGAATCGAAGGCATCAATCTGAGCGCTTCTTCGATTGTATTGTCAGACGAATGACCATCCACCAGTATGACTTCGCCGACAGAGGCAGGTATTAATGGCAAGACATGGCGTAAGTTTTGTGCTTCGTTTCGAGCTGGGATGACAACGCTGATTGTAGGGGATCGTGAAATGTCAAGGATGTCAATGGGTACTTGAGAGACAAGTTGTTGCTCTTCCATGCAGAAAATATCCCTACCTACTAAAATAGCCTAAAAAATATACTACTGTTTTTCTACCTACTAATGACAAACCTATAAAGCCGATAACCTCTTAATTACAGGCTTGTGAACATCGGCTTCTGTGGCTAATCCTCTACTTACACCATCTTATTATACGTACTGACAAATAGAAACCCGTAAAGTTGTGAAAACATAGAAAAATATGGGTGTCGAATATTGACTCCTGGCTAGATTAAAAATCTCTGCCTTTTCTGATGACAGAATACTATAAGCATTTTGTAAAGTCAATATTGGTATATGTAAATATGTGGCAATAATTGCTATTATGACAGAATTGTCATTTATTTCTGGTCAGAAAGCCAGATAACATGCATGCTTTGCATCTTAAATAATCCAATGACTGTTTTATTTGGGCGAGAATCTATATTTGAACTACTCGAAAGCAAGTAGTAATAACGGTATAGTAAATATGTAATAGTACCTTTTTATGGATCTGTTTGAGAATGTAGATTTTGATAGATGCTTTCATCAGTAACATGAAGAGATAATAAACGGTGAGGCTTTACGTTTAAAGCAACGGCAAATGTGTTAAACAAGAGTATCTTCCTGATAACAGGATTCGTTTGACAATCTCTGCTTTTCCTGAAGTAGCCATAGAAAAATAAGGCTGTGCTCCTCAACGAATATTAATGGGAGGAGCACAACTTTTGATCAATTTCCTTTGCGTTGCGCTGCCAGGGGGAGCATATGCCCATCGTAGTTGCCCTGTTTGCTTTTCTTCTTCATCTCTATGTCTATTGCTCTGCTGCTCAATCTTTTTGACTGCTTGACCGCCCTATAAGCGGAAACTGGAAGCATATAGCTCAGTTGCTGGCCCGATTCAGTGCCGAGCCACTTGCTGCATCTACATGTCCAGGTGAAGAGTGTGTTGTCTTGTGTGGTGTGTACCACACGAACTTGTTCGAGGAACCATGCTTTCACATACGAGGTGGTGAAATCAAAGGGCGTCAGTGTGATCTGTACCTGGTTCAATTTGCCCAGATCAGGGACATCACGAAGCGTAAATCTATCGGTTTGGCCCTGGATAAAGCCGTCACTGCACGCTTTCCTCAATGCCATCTCTTCGCTCTGCCCTTTGGTCCCTATGAGGACGATATGGACCTGTTCATAGGTATCGGCGTAAGGCATATTCCCTGTCACGATATCTATCGTGTAATCTACCATCGTATTTCTCCCTTCTGCCGTTGCGGCATCGCGCATAGAACATGTACGAGCTATCAGTTGGGCGAAACAGGCTAGGAATTATATTTCCTGTTGATAGAAATACATAAGAAATGTATTTTAAGACACATTGTATTTATAACATGGTTAGTGAAAAATATCAATGTATGCGAATTGTTGAACTATTTTTTGTTGAAGATGTATGTCACTGCATGTTGATGAGTATATTGTGGAGAGCGTGCAAATAAATTTAGAGGCAGTGTAGGCTCTAGTAAACAAGGTACGGGTGTTAACATGGCTGAGAGGGCAGCCTGTATGATATACTATGCACAACAACATCTGTACATCCATCATCACGAATAGGGCATCATGCTGCTAGGGGGGCCATCTGGCTGAGAGGCGATCTGTTTGTTGAGCGTGTGCTGGCGCACATGTTACATCGCCAACCCTTATTAAGAACCTGATCTGGGTAATTCCAGCGGAGGGAAGCGGCGACGGTTTTCCAGAACTCTTTTTACATGTACTGGCCGTATTCCCTCCGCTTTCGGGAATGCGGCTTTTTGTATGCTCTGTACCCTGTTCTGTATGGAGGGGAGGGGCATGGATTCATCATATAAACTCTTGCTTGAAGGCGTTACAAAGGTCTATCGCGACGGAAAGTTGCGTGTCGAGGCGCTGCAACCCATCGATATGCAGCTTTCCTCGGGCGAATTCGTCACGCTGATTGGCCCAAGCGGCTGTGGCAAAAGCACGCTCTTCAATATCATCGCTGGCGTCGATGAACCGAGTGCGGGCCGCGTCGTGCTTGATGGCGAGGTCAATGCTCTGCGCACCGGCAAGACCGGGTATATGCCGCAGCAGCCATTGTTGTTGCCCTGGCGCACCGTTGAGGAGAATGTGTTGCTCGGCCTGGATGTGCGCCGCGTGCCGCGCAAACAGGCACAACAGCAGGCGCACGAACTGCTCAAACGCTTCGGGCTGATCGAGTTTGCTCAACAGTATCCAACCGCACTCTCCGGCGGCATGAAACAGCGCATCGCCCTCTTGCGCACTGTTCTGTTCAACCAGACATTTTTACTGCTCGATGAGCCGTTCGGGGCTATTGATGCCCTGACCCGCCTCTCGCTTCAGGTCTGGCTGCTCGACCTCTGGCAAAACTTGCATTCCAGCGTCTTGTTTATCACCCATGACGTGCGCGAGGCGATTCTTTTATCTGATCGCATTTATGTATTGAGCGCCCGGCCTGCCCGTGTCCTGCGCGTTGTCGAGGTTGATCTGCCGCGTCCACGCCATCAGGAGCACCTGGCGCTGGATTCGTCGCTGCGGTTAGAGCAGGAATTGCTGGCATTATTGATGAAGGAGCAGCCATGAAGCTTCAACGCTTTGCCAGCTATGGCCCCGCTTTTGTCTTGATCGTGGCGCTGCTTGCGCTATGGGAACTCTATGTGCGTTCGGGCCAGATCGCTTTGACTATTTTACCCACACCCTCCGCCGTCGTGGTTGCGCTCTTTGAAAACTGGGATGTGATCTATCCGCATATGGTGCAGACGATGATGGAGACGGTGCTGGGACTGGTGATTGCGACGGTGCTGGGACTCTTGCTGGCTATTCTCCTCGATCTGTCAGTGTGGGCGCGACGGGCCATCTATCCTGTCCTCATCACCTCTCAGACCATTCCTATGATCGCGCTGGCCCCGTTGCTGTTGATCTGGTTTGGCTATGATCTGGGACCAAAAGTTATTATCGTCACGCTTTATTGTTTCTTTCCCATCGCTGTGGCCTGCGCCGATGGGCTGCTCGGTTCTGATCCTGATCTGATGCGGCTGATGGTCAGCATGCGGGCCTCGCGCTGGCAAACCCTGCAACTGGTGCGCTTGCCGGGAGCCATGCCCGCTTTTTTCTCCGGCCTGCGCATCGCCGCGACGTATAGCGTGACCGGAGCGATTGTCGGCGAGTATGTTGGCGGCTATCAAGGACTGGGCATTTATATGCAGTCGTCGGCCAACGCCCACGCCATCGTCCTCGTTTTTGCCGCCATCGTCGTGACAGCTATATTGAGCCTGCTGCTCTTCGGCCTGGTCTCATTGATCGAGCGCATCGCTCTCCCCTGGTATCAGGGATCACGCCAGCGCTCTTTCGCTGCAAAAAGGATGGGATAAGCCCTGTTCTCTTGTCTGATTATCTGTCTTTTTTCAAGGAGGAACTCATGAACTCTCGTGTGCGTCTGCTTCTGAGTATCGGGTTGCCGGTACTGCTGATAATTGTGGTGGCAGGCGCTTTTCTGCTGCAACAGCGCCGGACTGCTAGCAGCAATGAAGGCGCGACGGGGGCAGCCTCGTCGTCGCAACAGGCTCCACAAAAGCTGACCCAGATGTCGCTGGCTCTGGATTGGACGCCCAACACCAACCATACCGGCATTTATGTGGCCCTTAAACAGGGCTGGTATCGTCAGCAGGGGATCGATTTAAAGATTCTGCCCTATTCCGCGAATGTCTCGCCCGATACGCTGGTCAGCACGGGCAAAGCGGATGTTGGCATTAGCTCGACTGAGAGTATTGTGGCAGACAAGGCGACCGGGCAACCAGTCGTCTCTATTGCTGCCATTCTCCAGCATAACACCTCTGCCCTGGTCTCGCTGGCTAGCTCCAATATCAAGCGTCCTCGCGACCTGGATGGCAAAATCTATGGTGGTTTTGGCGCACCCTACGAGCAGGCGGTGGTGAGCGCGATTATCAAAAAGGATGGTGGCAAGGGAGCCTTTAAAAATGTCACGCTGGATGTCAATGCGATGGACGCGTTGAAGTCACACCGCATCGATTTTGTCTGGATCTTTGAGGGCGTCGAAGGTGTGGAGGCGCAGCGTGAGGGCGTCAAGCTCAATGTCTTCCCCATCACCGATTACGGCATCCCTGACTACTACACGCCAACGATTATTACCGGTCCCAACCAGAGCAAGAGCGAGCCAGACCTCTTGAAAAAGTTTATGGCCGCGACCACTCAGGGGTATGAGTATGCCCGTACTCACGTGAACGAGTCGGCGCAAATGCTGATCGATGTGGCTGGCAAGAGCGTGTTTCCTGATCCAGGTTTTGTGATGGCGAGCCAGGAGTTTAACAGCAAACACTATGCCGATCCTGGCCGCAAATGGGGGGTACAGGATGCCGCTGCCTGGCACGGCTATCCTACATTTATGCTCAATGCCGGAGCCATTACCGATACAGCTGGCAAGCCAATCAAAAGCATGGATTTTGATTCGCTCTATACCAACCAATTTTTACCACAATAGTGTTGTTTCAGGTGAAGGATTGATGCTATCATCCTTCACCTATTCGTTGAGTTCCTGTTTGGCAGTGTGAATAACCAGCAACAGCCCTTGCTCGACCGAGACCTGCGCCTGCGTCGTTGTCAGCACATTGCTGATGCCCCGTGGTTTTCCGAAGTGCAACGTCTCACCCTGTAAGGGATAATACAGATCGTGGGTGCGAACGCCGTGCGCGTCTGCGGTGAGGGGGAAGAGCGAGAGCAGGTCGCCAGGTTCACCGCTGGCTGTGGTGCTGCCCGGTCCACGGAGTAGCCAGCAGGTTGAGGGGCCGTCAATGATGCGGATAGGGAGAGGATAGTCAGCTATCAGCAGGATATTGGCAATGCTGTGTTCAAAGCGCTGTCCGCCGAGGCCGCCGAGAATGGTAATCTCGCTGGCCCCTTGCTGTATTGCTGTATTGATTGCCAGCTCGGTATCGGTCTCATCCTTCTCTACCGGCACCCCAATCAACTGGCACCCCTGCGCTTTTAACGTCTCGGGGGAGATCGAGAGCGAATCGAAATCCCCAACTACAATGGCCGGTATGAGACCGAGTTGCAGCGCTGTTTGTGCGCCGCTGTCAGCTGCAATCACCAGATCGGCGCTGCGTATTGCGGCATCTACCGCCTTGCCTGGTTGGAGAGTGCCGCCTGCGAAAATGATACTATACATATCTTCTCCCTGCTTTGCCTCTACTTTTTCTCAGAGCCGAGCGTGGCTGTAGCTATGCCAAGCACGATATAGATACACCCTGTCACGTAGCGCTGCAAACGGCGAAGCAGCAAGCTTCTGCGGAGCAGCCCTCCTATTGTTGAGCCAAGCAGGGCGTAAAGGCTATCGGTGCAGAAGGCCAGCAGCACAAAGAGCGTGCCAAACAGGAGAATCTGCTCGATAATTGCGCCTCTCGTGGGGTCAACGAATTGTGGCAGAAAGGCATAGAAGAAGAGGGCCGTCTTAGGATTCAACAGGTTGACGAAAAAGCCTTGAGCGAACAGACGAGAGGCGCTCCTGGGCGGTTCGGCGTGAACCTCAATGTTCTTTTCGCGTGTGAACAGCGTACGGAGGCCAAGATAGATAAGATAGGCGGCTCCCAGATATTTGACGATGCTAAAGGCAAGGGCTGAGGCCAGTAATAGCGCCGATAGGCCGAGGGCGGCAGCAACCGTATGCATCAGACCTGCCAGTTCGACTCCTAAAACGGATGCAAAGCCAGCACGTCTTCCCTGTTCTACGCTACGCGTAATGATATATAATACCGCCGGGCCAGGAACAATCAGTAACCCTAGAGCTGCGAGGAGAAAGAACGTCAGGGTCAACAAGGTGGGCATGAAAAATTCCCTTTCATTGTGAAACGTTGGTGAAACCATCTCTTATCTCAGAGTAGCAGAGAGGAGGTCTGGAACGCAAGGAATTTCACTATAACAATCAAGAACCGAATTATTTTCTCTCTCGCCAGATAAGCGGTACTATTTGGCCTGCTGTATCTGCCACTACTCAAAAAACGTCTAGTAAGATACTATAAACTTGTCAAATAGCATAGATTTTGTAAAGGCATGATAGTTATGGGCGCTGATCCAAAAAACATACCACAATCATGGGGGCGTTATCCTGCCATCGAGCCAGATCAAGTTATACCGATCTACTGGCGTGATGATCTGCCCGATTTTACGACCCTGCGACAGCCGATCTTGCCCTATGCCTACGGGCGCAGCTACGGTGATAGCTGCTTGAACGAAGGCGGCATCATTTTCGATGTAAGCAAGCTCAATCGTTTTATCTCTTTTGACGAGCAGGAGGGGGTGTTGTGCTGCGAGGCTGGCGTCTCGTTTGCGCAAATTCTCGATCTCGTGGTGCCACGCGGCTGGTTCTTGCCCGTCACACCTGGTACCAAATTTGTCTCGGTTGGTGGTGCCATCGCCAACGATGTGCATGGGAAGAATCATCATAAGGCTGGTACGTTTGGCTGTCACGTCACCCGCTTTGAACTGCTGCGCTCGAATGGCGATCGTTTGCTCTGCTCACCGACCGAGAATCGCGACCTCTTTCAAGCCACGATCGGCGGTTTAGGGTTAACTGGTCTGATCCTCTGGGCTGAATTTCGTCTCAAACCCATTGTCAATCCCTATATCGATATGGACTCGATTCGCTTTGATTCGCTGGATGAGTTTTTTGAAATTTCGCAGGAATCGGATGTGAACTACGAGTATACGGTGTCGTGGGTTGACCTGCTTGTAGGGGGTGATAGGCTCTGCCGGGGCAAGTTTTTGCGCGGCAACAATAATCGTTCGCCGGAGCTGGCACGCAAACCGCTCAAGAAACCTTTGCCGCTGGCTGTGCCATTTAATTTGCCCTCGTTTGCGCTGAACACGCTGACCGTCAAAGCTTTTAACGAGGCGTATTATCACGTTCAGGTGCCAAAGCGTGTCCACAAAACGATCTCGTACGATCCCTTTTTCTATCCGCTCGATTCTATCTACGAGTGGTATCGCCTTTATGGGAAACGAGGCTTCTTGCAGTATCAGTTTCTGGTGCCTTTTGAGAATGCACGCGACGCCATGCGCGATATTTTGCGGCGCATCGTGCGGTCGGGCGAAGGCTCGTTTCTGACCGTGTTGAAAACATATGGCGATATTCCGTCGCCTGGCATGCTCTCTTTCCCGCGTCCGGGCCTCAATCTGGCACTTGATTTCTCCTATCGTGGTAACAAGACGCTGGCGTTGCTGGATGATCTGGATCGCATGGTGCTGGAGGCTGGTGGCTCCGTCTATCCGGCGAAAGATGCTCATATGTCCGCAGAGAGCTTCCAGACGTTTTTCCCACAGTGGAAAGAGTTTGAACAATTTATTGATCCCAAGTTTTCGTCGAGCTTCTGGCGACGTGTTGTGCCGCAACCTGCCTCTGCAGAGACGGAGAGCAGAACGTTGCCGGTGCCTGGCTTGTAAAAAATAAAGATACGGAAGATGAAGATAGCAATTATTGGGGCAACCTCTGCAATTGCCCATGAAACCGCCCGCTGTTTTGCCCGCGATGGAGCAGAACTCTTTCTGGTGGCACGCTCCGAAGAGAAGGTGCAGGCTGTAGCTGATGATCTGACTGTGCATGGGGCCAAACAGGTCGAAACCTTTTTGCTTGACCTCAATGATTTGAGCCGTCATCAAGAGCTGTTCGATAAAGCCGTTATCACGCTCAATGGTCTGGATATACTGCTCATCGCACACGGCACGCTGGGCAATCAGCGGAAATCCGAATTAAGCGTGGAAGAGACGCTGAAAGAGCTGAACACGAATTTTACGAGCGTCATTTCGCTGTTAACCATTGCTGGGAACTATTTTGAGCAGCAGAAGCGAGGTTGTATCGCCGTCATTTCTTCGGTGGCGGGCGATCGTGGGCGTCAGAGCAATTATGTCTATGGCACCGCCAAAGGTGGCGTGAGCGTTTTCCTGCAAGGTTTGCGCAATCGGCTGGCGAAATCCAATGTCAAAGTTATCACGATTAAGCCCGGTTTTGTGGATACGCCGATGACAGCAGCAGTGAAGAAGGGGCCGCTTTTCGCAAAACCCGCAACCGTTGGGCGCGGCGTCTACGAAGCAATGAAGCAGGGGAAAGATGTCGTTTATCTGCCCTTCTTCTGGCGTTTCATCATGTTGATTGTCAAGAGCATACCGGAGAGCATCTTTAAGCGCCTTTCATTGTAGAAAATTGACATAACACGTAGCGACAATCCCATGCGGTTGTCGCGGGCTATACATGTATATCTCGGATTGTCCCGCGACAACCGCCAGGGATTGTCGCTACGGGTTATGTGTAATACAAGTATTTAAGGGCGAGAATACGTCGCAAACATCACAACACCGATGATGACCAGCATTACCCCAATACCGCCCATTGCATAGATCAGCATGCTAAGGGCGTTTCCTCCACCAGTATTGCCAGGAGCGGGCGTTGGCGTGGGTGTTGGTCCGACCGTTGGAGTGGGTGCCGTGGTGGCTGTTGGCGTGGGTGTGGCCTGAGTGATTGTCAGGGCGTTTTGCTTTGTCGCTTTGAGCGCTGCATCTCCAGTGGCGACCACAAAGATATTATATGTTCCAGGTTGAGCCGTGTCGGGGATCGTCAGCTGCACGGAGAAGTTACCATCAGCTCCGGGCGTGACGGTCTGACTTACAACTGGAGTAGTATTGTCGCCGTTGCTAATGGAGACGGTCAGGGTTTGAGGGGGAAGCCATTTTGTGCCTGTGACTGTTACCTGGCTGCCCGGCGCGACCGTATTGGGGGTGAAAACGAAGGCGGCATCGCTCTGGAGGATGGTAAACGAGTTTGTGCTGAGGGCGTGAACATTATCGCTCAAAGCACAGACATAGTACTGCGTATTGGGTGTATTGGCGGTATCGGGCCAGGTGACATCCTGCGTAAAGGTGCCATCGTCCTGCGCGTTGATCGTTGCGTTGTTGGTAAACGGCTGGAGTCCGTGATCGCCCGGATTGCCATTATTGGTGCATTG
>JAICIM010000389.1 GCA_025928885.1 Ktedonobacteraceae bacterium
ACCTCATCCAGCTTTTGTAGATACTCCAGCGATTGTGTCGCCAGGAAAAAGGTCGCGCCATATTTGCGCAGTTCGGCCAGAGCGCCATAATCGGCTCCGGCAATTGTCTGGAACTCGTCGATAATGATCGGCAAACGCACGCGCTCTTCCAGCGCTTTGTTGCCCTGCTCCTCCATTGTAAGCTGGATCAGGCCGAGCAGTGTGGCACCAACGATGGCGGCAACGTCGGCCCCAACTACGCCTTTTGCCAGTTTGAGCAGAATAATCTTGCGCTCGGCAATCAGCTGTGTGAAATTGACGGTGGAGACGCTCTGCCCCAGGATGCGGCGGGCGATGACGCCCTCGAACTTTGCCACTTTCGAGAGGACCGGGATCACCACGTCGCGCTGCTGCATCAGCGTCATAGGCTCGTAATATTCGCGCCACCAGCGATGTAGATAATCGTCCTGGATCTGCTGAAGAATGGCGTGGCAGAAGTTCTCGTTTGTCAGAATGGGCAGTACGTCCAGAATGGTGTATTGTTGATGCGGTCCCTCCTGAGCATCCTGAGCAACCAGCACGCGGTTCGCCTCAAAGAGCGTGCGTAGCGCCATCTCAAACGCGTTTTCCATACGTGGTCCCCAGGCCTCTTCCCAGATCTTGGAGAGCGTTTTCAGCAGGTCAGAGATGGCCTTGTCGCGGTTTCTGCCCAGCGTGACATCCAGTGGATTGATGCCGGTGGATGCTGTGGGGTCGGAGAGATCGATCAGGACCACATCGTCGGCCCGATCATCCGGGACCGATTGCAGGGCATGTTCGCAGAGGTCGCCGTGAGGATCGATCAGGACCAGGCCACCCTGCGCCATCGCATCGCGTGCGATATGCTCCATAAGGGTACTTTTGCCTTCGCCCGATTTGCCGCCGATCAGAGTATGCAGGGTAAAGAATTGTGGATTGAGGGCGAAGGGGAGCTTGTAGCCGCCATGCTCCGAATAGCCGATGGGTGGATAGCCCTCTGATAAACGGGCCAGTTCTGGCGACATCAGCAGCGTGCGCGACCTGCGCTGCTCCACCAGAGCCAGTTCGGGCAGGACGCTCGACGAGGGCATGTGCCAGAGCGCGGCCAGCGCATCGACGCCGATCAGGTGGCGCGATTTTGCCACTCCTTGATGCCAGCCATAGCCGGGCCGCGTGATCTCCGGGCTGATCAGGCGACGAGCTTCCACTGCTTTTATCTGTTTGGGTAGAAAGTATGCGCCGCTGGCGATGTGGAATTGTCTATAGGCGGCAACGAGGCGCAACAGCAGCTCCTGGCGCTCTTCATCGTTTTTACGCTCCGCCTGCAATTGCTGCCACGTATTGCCCGCTCTTCTGCTCTCCACATAGCGCTCGCCTTCGCGGTTGTGTACTGTACGCGCAACTGGCCCGATCACATACAGGCGAATGCGGGTTCGATAGGCCATGCGCGACGTTTTCTCCGAAACCAGCTTGGTATCGTACATCTCTCCTTGAAAGAGGAGGCGTAAGCGTTCAAGCCCGAAGAAGATCAGCCCGCCAATGATCAGGACACCAGCAACAAATGCAAAAATCTGGAAGGTCTGGCCGCTGGTGATATGGGGATCTTGCCCCGCAAACAGCTGTTTCAGCGCCTCTCCAACCCAGGCTGGAATCCAGCGTTGCAGCAGAGCAAACAGAATGATCATGACGCCCAGGATCATGATTACCGGGGTACTGAAGCTCTCCCAGGGCGATTTGCTTACCGCCCAGTTGGTGGCCTGCGTTGCATCGCGGGCATTTGCCATATCGAGCTGTTGTCTGCGCTTCTCAGGATCGAGCGCATCTTCGATCGATTTGCGGAGATAGGGTTTCGACCAGTTGGGGGGCGCGGGAACCAGCCCGATCTGGGTAACGGCTCGCATGCCGTCGGGCAGTTTGCTCAGGGACGCCAGCAGGCCGAGGATAGGATCAACCTCTCCCTGCGGCTTTTGTCGTGAATCCTGCCATGAACGCAGCGGCATATAGGGGGCCGCTCCTGCCACCAGCTCTATTGCCGAGACCTCCTCATGAGATTGCAACAAAAAGGGGTCTTCATAGGCCCGCAGTGGCTCAACGCCGAGTTGCGGATATTGGGAGCGCAGGAGCGCTTCGACATGGTAGAGGGCCGTTCGGCTGGTAGCGCGTACAATAAAGCTGCGGCGCTCAGCTGTTCCTGCCAGTTCCAGTGCCACTGGATGCTTTGCGTCCAGCACCAGGCTTTGCATCGCGGCCTCAAGCGCTACCTCCTGGTCTTGCTGTTTCTGGTTCGCTTTGCCCGATCTGTGTGGAGGAATGATATGCAGCGCCAGAGGTTGTGCGAACTCGGGCGGCTGGATCTCGGACCTCGTATTTCTTATCGTTCTCATCACGCTATCAGCGGCGCGGAAATCCCTTGTTCACATCTGGGGAAAAGGGCTGCGCCTCCCTCCTTTTATCGTGCGGGTACTCTGCTTTACTCTAGGAGATTATTTCTGATCAGGTGGGCAAGAAGCTTGAAGGCCGATTCGCAACTACAACAGGCAGTTTCGACAGGTATTTGCACTCACTATAAACGACGCATTGCTGAAAAGTACCTACCTGGAAACCAGATTTTTCTTCACTGTTTGACGCAAAAAAGTGGCAAGGTTTTTTTCAGACGGCGGGTGCTGCTGGCTCTCCATTTTGTCCCTGTTTTCCTCTGCCCGCGTGCCTTTTCGTCTGTTATGCTTTCCGCAGGGTATTGCTTGAAGGCCGTTTCTCCTCGTGGAACTATCAATTGTGAAATGATACTTCGTTGTCCATGACTGATTATAATCAGGTGTCTGATGTGGTTGTTCTGAAAACAGCAGGTACAATGCGACAAAAATTTGTCTATCTTTCTCCCGAAGATGTTCCTGCATTGCCTGCCGGATATTTTTTGACGTTGAATGCAGATGAACGGATCGTCACCTTGTTGGGGCATGGGCGCGTCTGTGCGCAGTGCCGTTTCTCTCGCAGCGCCTTTCGCCTGCTCTTCGTGCTGCTACGAGCGCCCTATGGGGCCGATTACGCCGAACTGCTGGCCTGTTTGCGTTGTTCGGAGGTTGTCTTCCGCAAACTGCTGATGGCCCCTTCCTACGAACAGATGCTAGAGATTCTCGCCCCTCAAATCGCTCGCTGGCATAATCACCTTGAACGTTGCTCCAACCAGGGACAGGATATGCTGGAGAAAGAACTCAAGATCGTGCGCCGGGCGGCCAAAGAGCGCCAGGGGGTGAATCCAGTCTTACGAAAAAATGGTTTTGCTCTGACGGTCCGGGCATTATATCGTAAGGGCTACCTGCTCACCGGCGTTCCCCTTGCGCAGCAGGCCGGATGATGTGAGGTTTTGACTATGGCGCAATTTTTACATAACTACCATCTTATTGCTCAGGTTGGCACGAGATCGGCGAGTAGCGTTCATCTTGCCCAGTCCCTTCTTGATCCCGCGCTTGAGCCTGTCGTTGTCAAGGTGTTCAATACCATTAACCTTGAACAGGAGCAGGAGCAGGAACATTTTTTGCAAGAAGTGAGTTATCTCAAACAGTTGCGCCATCCTCATATCCTGCCCGTGCTGGACGGAGGGATAGAGCGTGGCCACCCCTGCCTCGTGAGCGCCTATGCAGCTCATGGTTCGCTGCGCACCCGCCTCGCTGATATTCCATTTGAGCTAGAATATGCTATGCGAACAATCGTGCATCTGGGCGAGGCGCTCTCCTATGCTCATGCCTGGAATATCCTGCATGCCCATCTCAAGCCTGAAAACGTGCTACTGGGCTATGATGATGAGGTGCTGCTGGCAGATTTCACGCTCGAAAGTCTGGTCGAAGGTAATACGCCCGATACGCGTCCCGATCTGCGTACCGCCTGCTATATGGCTCCCGAACAATTTAGCGGGCAGGCCAGCGAGGCCAGCGATCAGTATTCGCTGGCCTGTCTGTCCTATGAACTGCTAACGGGGTCGCCCCCTTTTATGGCCGCAGCGTATTCTACCTGGAAGCTCAAACATACTTCAGAAGAGCCTGTGCCGCTACGCGTTCATAATCGCGCTATTCCCGTTGCTGTGGAAGCCGCCGTACTCAAAGGGTTGGCCAAAGATCCGACAGAACGGCATGCCAGCATCGAGGCATTCGTGGAGGTGTTGAACGTTGCGCTGGAAAATGCAGCAATAGCCGCCGACGAGACGGTTATTTTGCCCGTCTCTCCTGCTCCAAAAAGTGGGTTCCCACTTCTGGCCCTTCTTAAAAGGTACGTATTGCTGTTTGGTGCGAAGATACAACAAGTAATCAGACTGTCTGGTATAAAAATAAAGCAGTGGTTTCAGCCACTGAAAAAGAGCAAGCTGGCGCGTCGCATTAGGACGGGACTGCTCATTGCTGGCCTGTCCGTGCTGGGTCTGGGGCTGGTTGCGCAGTTTGTGGCCGCTCAATACACCCCTGCGGAGGCCAGCCGCATCACTTCTCGCGCCACTCCAACCGCCATGACCGTCACGACTATCGATCCAGCCGTCTCGTCAAAGCCAACTGAGTCGCCAACCGTTACGGTTATTCCAGTCACGCCCGTTGTATCGCCCCCTGCTAGCTCCCTTGCAATCGTGCCAACGCCGACCCCTAAACCAACACCGATCCCAGTTGCTACACCAACATCAACGCCGATCCCAGCGGCAACACCCGATCCTACCCCTGCCCTTCCTATAGTTACACCAACGCCGTTATCGACTCCGATAGCGGTCCCCACGGTTGTATTAGTGGCTACCGCCACGCCATCCCCAGTTGTTATGGTGCCAACGCCAACGCCCCGACCAGCCCCAACGGCAACGCCGACCCCTAAACCAACGCCAACGCCCCGACCAGCTCCAACAGCGACGCCGACAGGAGTGCCAACGCCAACGCCCACTCCTAAACCAGAGCCGACGCCCACTTCTGAACCAGGGCCAACACCAACACCAACGGCAACTCAAGAGCAAGAGCCAACAGCGACGCCCACAGAGGCTCCCGCTCCCACAGAGGCGGCAACATCCACCTCTACTCAAGATTCAAATGGTCATTCGACAACATCCTCTTCAGATCACTCAAATGGTCATTCAACAAAAACAAAGTCGGCCACTACCTGTTGCGTGCTGCTGTTGTGCCTTCCCTGTTCGTCGTCGAAACGTTGATAATAATTTGATACGTCTTGCATAGCGAAGAAGAGGGGCGCGGCGACATTGTTCTCGCCGCGCCCCTCTTCTCCTGTTGCAGTTTAGCGCCTCTTCACGAACCGCTTGAGAGCGAGGCGCATGCTCTCGTCATTGATCGGTTCGCGCGAGTTGATGGCCGGGACGAGCAGCCAGAGGAGGTTCGATACCCCCTCTTTGCCGTACACAGCTAGCGCAGGGGCGACCCCCAGCGTGCTGAGCCACTGGCTGGTGGCGAAACTGGTGCCATAGATGATGGTGGCGACCAGCGTACCACTCAGTGCGGCCCGGGAGGTTACAAAAACCAGGGCCACACGTGCAATCCGCGTGTCCTGGCTGCTGCGTCCGCTGGCGTGCGCGTACTCCCGATATTCAGGGATGGCACGGCGCAGACGGCACAGCACCGTGATGAACAGGATGACCAGAGCGTTCAGGCTCGACAGGACGATCGTCGAATTCAGCTTCGAGCCGTCGCTTTGATGCAGTAGCACGGGCAGGTAAGCAACGATGCCGTGCGTGATGAGTAGCGCCAGCAGGGTCAGGGCCAGCGCCACTCCGAGTGTTCCGACGAGTGGATGAAGCGTGAAGCGCTGGAAGAGGGAGAGCTGCCGAGTCATCGCCTCGCTGTGAGGGTGTTCCTGCCTGCTTGCTCGACCAGCCAGCGTCCATTGCAAGAGGAAGCCGAAGGGGGCGTAGGCGATGGAGGTGATGTAGTAGGCGGTGTTCAGCCTCCCACCGTACCATGTCTGAGTGGCGACGCCCCCGATCAAGTAGGCGCAGAATGCCGCCAACGGCACCCACAGCAGGTAGAGCGCCTTCATGTGGCCGCGCCATCCGTTTTGGCGCAGTTGCTTCTGTCCGACCGTCGCCGCTATCCAGGTTGCAGGAACGGCGAAGCTAGCCAGGACAGCCGACGCGATGAGCGCGTTCTTCGAGGGAGACTGCGGGACGGCGAGCGTGACGAGTAGGGCCACCAGCTGCATGCCAAGCGTGAGCCGGATCGCCTTGTGCCGGACGATGCCGTCCATCTGCATGTTGATGAGCCTGAGCACGCTCCTGATGATCTGGTACGTTCTGGCGATGCCAGCCATCTGCACGTTGACGGCCCCGAGCATGCTCTGGCACATCCGTGTGATGCCGATGAACAAGAAGTTCATCACTTCTCCAATCGGTTGCAGGTGAGGATTGGTGCGCTGAAGGTGGAGAGTGGACACAGGCTATCCTGCTCCATTCGCCTGTGTATGGAGATATGATAAGAAATGTAAGAAGGTCAACAGGTTCGTTGGCCCCCATTTGCTCCGGGAGGCAGTTACAGCTCTCCAATGCGAAGCGGTGCGATCCCTCGTTTATGCTTTGACGGTGGATGAGCAGGATCAATAAACCCAACGGCCCGATTATAACGGCGGAGGGCGTTTCGCCTTACTAGAAGCCCGTTGAGCAACGAGCTTCTAGCTACTTCTTACTCTTCTCTGTACCATGCTTCCGACAAAAAAACAACCCCCGCTTGCCATAAGTCGGCCTGGGGAGCGCCTTCAAATTATTCTATTTGGATATTATATATATTCTTATATGGAATGAATTGTTGGTGGCATGAGGAAATGTTCTTTGCAAAATTGGGAAAGAGTGTCGTAGTTGCGCGACT
>JAICIM010000008.1 GCA_025928885.1 Ktedonobacteraceae bacterium
CAGCGTTCTTTTTTCCGCCCGAAAGCCATGCAAGCATTTTTACAGAAGCAAGAAAAGGATATGCTTCCCCGCTTTTTCTCTCCCTACACAGCTACCTTAGCGTATCTTTTGCTCTTCCTTCTCGCTCTTATTGGCCTGTTCGCCTGGTGGGCAATCTTCAAATAAACACATCATCTCAATAGTGTAAGCAAATGTCAGGCTGCCTGGCTCATACAGGAGGTTACAATGTTTAAGCGCAAAGTACCAGAAATCTTACAAATGAACGCCGTGGAATGTGGAGCTGCCTGCCTGGCAATGATTCTCAGCTATTATGGGCGAAAAACAAGCATCTCGGAGCTACATCAACATGCTAACCCTGGTCGCGATGGGCTTTCAGCCCTCAGTATTGCGCAAACGGCACGCCACTATGGTCTCAAGGTGCGAACGATCTCGCTGGCCGTCAATGACTTTCGCTTCATTCCTCTGCCCGCCATTGTCTACTGGGAATTCAACCATTATCTGGTCGTCGAGCGCTGGTCTCCCTCTTTTGTAGATGTGATCGATCCTGCTGTTGGTCGCAAACGCCTGACCACCGAGGAGTTCGACGTTGGCTTTACAGGCATTGTCTTTCTCTTTGAGCCTGGCACCATGTTTGATACCAGCAAGCGCAAGCAGAAGATCTCGTTACAGACATATTTGCTACAATACTTCAAACAATCTCCTTTCACGTTTTTGCAAATCCTTCTGGTCTCTCTCCTGCTGCAAGCATTTGGCCTGCTCATTCCTTTTGTGACCAAAATTATTATCGATCAGGTTCTCCCCCACAGAATGATCGGCCTCCTTCCCCTGCTGGGAATCGGCCTCCCGCTGATCCTCCTTGCCGAACTGGTTACGATGCTTCTGCGCTCGTCGCTATTGATCTACCTTCAGGCACGCGTCGATACCTCGCTTACCTCAAACTTTTTTGCCCACCTGTTGCAACTTCCCCTGCGCTTCTTTCAACTGCGTTCAAGTGGAGACATCCTGGCACGTGTGGCAAGCAATACCGCCATTCGCGATCTCGTCAGTAACCAGTTGACCGCAACCATTCTGGATGGCAGCATGGTACTGGTCTATCTGGTGATCCTGCTCTCACAATCGCCTGTCTTCAGTGTATTGGCCCTCACCATCGGTCTGCTTCAGGTAATCTTACTGCTCGCCACCAATGGTTCCGTGCGCCGACTGGCCCGCCGCGAGTTGGACGCAGTTGGGGAAACACAGGGCTATGTCACAGAGATGCTCACAGGCATCGAGACGCTCAAGGCTATCGGCGCGGAACAAAAAGCGTTTCAACGCTGGTCCAACTTCTTCGTCAAACAGCTCAATATCTCTGTACGCCTGAGCTATATAACCTCAATTATTGGTACATTCACCATGATTCTCAATATCATCGCCCCGCTTGCCCTGCTCTGGATAGGCGCGACGCTGATCCTCAACGGCTCCATGCAGACCGGCACCATGCTTGCACTGGGTGTGCTGGTCAGCGAATTTCTCTCGCCACTGACATCACTGGCAAACAGTGGACAGCTTTTACAGGTCACGCGCTCCCATATTGAGCGGCTTGCTGATGTGCTGGAAACGGAGCCAGAGCAATATAATCAGCCGGTGCAACAGGCTCCACGCCTGGCGGGCCAGATTACGCTGAACCAGGTTAATTTTCAATATACTGCTGACGCGCCAAAGGTGTTAGACGACATCACAATGACGATCGCGGCGGGGCAAAAAATCGCCATTGTGGGGCGCACCGGCTCGGGCAAAAGCACGCTTGGCAAGCTGCTGTTGGGCCTCTATCTTCCGACCGAAGGGGAGATCCTCTACGACGACATTCCCTTACAAAAGCTCGACTTTCAAACGGTGCGTACCCAGCTTGGGATTGTCATGCAGGATGCGCACACGTTCAGTGGATCGATCCGGCAAAATATCACTTTCAGCCATCCTGATATCTCGATGGAGCAAATAGAGAAGGCGGCGCGGGCAGCGGCCCTCTACGATGACATTCTCCAGATGCCGATGCGCTACGACACATTTATCGCAGAGGGTGGTTACGCGCTCTCGGGAGGACAACGCCAGCGCCTCGCCCTTGCCTGCGCCCTGGCCCACGAACCGACCATCTTGCTACTCGACGAAGCGACAAGCTCGCTCGATGTCATCACCGAACATATCATCGAGCAAAACCTGAAAGAGCTGCAATGCACTCAGATTATCATTGCCCATCGGCTCAGCACCATTCGTACAGCGGACTGCATCTTCGTGCTGGACGCAGGCAGGATCGTCGAAGCCGGCACCCATCAAGAGTTGCTGCAGAAGGATGGCTATTATGCCGAATTGATCCGCAACCAGCTGGGAGCAGAGCCAACTTCAGCAGGCGATCGGGTGGCAATCGAATAAAACGTGAGTGTGGATCTTCGTGCTCACGTTTTCAACGCCTTGATTGAAAAAGCTGCAAGAAAGTATTGACGACCGGGGGGAGCTATGATATCATGGTTGGCGTAGAGCAAAAGACATACTAGCTGGTTTTGCCGTTGGATATGTCTACAAGACCTCTACAGGCCAATTTAAGGCGGCTTAGCTCAGGCGGTAGAGCAAGGGACTCATAAGCCCTGTGTCACTGGTTCGAGTCCAGTAGCCGCTACCAACAAGCCCTCGATCCTCTTATATAGTGGGTCGGGGGCGTTTTTTTCTCTAACAAGCTGCCACCTCGAAAAAAGTCCCATGAGTGAAAAGCTGGAAATCATATTGAAACAACAGACTCTACCTGATGATGAAATTGCAACTGCTCATCTCAAAGAGAATATCGTCACCTCTGCTAAAAGCTCCAGACAGCAGCTTCTCAAGTGGGTGGGCAATAAACAGCGCTTCGCCAGAGAGATCATCGCCTATTTTCCTACTGACTATGGGACATATTTTGAACCTTTCCTGGGCAGCGGGGCCGTCTGGGGCGCGTTAGAACCTGCAAGGGCGATAGTATCCGATGCGTTTGCGCCGCTTGTGGAGATCTGGCAAACCCTGCAAGGCGATCCAGAACAATTGAAGCACTGGTATACAGAGCGCTGGCACAACATGATGGATGGGGAGAAAGTGGCGGGCTACGAACGTATTAAAGCATCATATAATGCTGCTCCCAATGGGGCCGACCTCCTCTTGCTCTGTCGCGCCTGCTATGGCGGCGTCGTGCGCTTTCGCAAAAGAGACGGCTATATGTCCACTCCCTGCGGCGCTCACCGGCCCATACCACCCACAAATTTTGCCAGCCGCGTCGATAGCTGGCATGCCCTGACAAAAAACGCCACCATCGCTCATATGGACTATGCCACGGCGATGCAGCTGGCTCAACCAGGCGATATCGTCTATTGCGATCCCCCCTATAGCTTCAGCCAGACCATTTTATATGGCGCACAATCCTTTCAGCTCACCGATCTTTTTGCAGCAATTCAGCACTGCAAAGCTCGTGGCGTCCGCGTCATCCTGAGTATCGACGGGACAAAACGATCGGGCAATACCATCTGTAATATCCCTATTCCAGAGAACCTCTTTGAACGTGAGGTGCTTGTCAATTGCGGGCATTCGATGTTGAAACGATTTCAAATGGATGGCAAGACGATGCAAGATGAAGAGGTAGCAGACAGGCTCTTACTGACCTACTAGCGGCGATAGTACGGCTCCTGGCGTGGTGAAACTTTTCTCAGCCATATGACGTAGAGAAAGTGAGATCGTTTTCGGCCACGACCAAAATAAAAGGATTTTTTCCATGTCTGATGTCGATGAAGCTTCAGGGACCTCTCAACCTGAGATCAAAACGATTCTTGTGGTGGAGGATGATGCTGATGTTGGTGAGTTCTTTGCCCTCGCGTTAAAACAAGAAACACCCTATCAAAGCCTCCTGGTTTCCAATGGTTTTGAGGCGTTGAAATTGGTCAACACCATCAAGCCGAACCTCTTCGTTCTGGATTATCAGTTGCCCAGCATGAACGGCCTTGAACTGTATGACCACCTCCACACCATTCCAGGGCTAGAAGATGTCCCGGCCCTGTTCATGAGCGCCAATCTGCCCACTGGAGAACTAAAAAAACGTCGTGTCTACTATATTAAAAAGCCATTTGAGCTGGAGGAGCTGCTACAAACCATCGAAAATTTATTAGCAGAATAACGCGTCCATTCGACATGGAACACTGCTTCATTTTGAACCTGTTTTTATAATGTGTTATAAGCTGGTACTCCACCGCCACATGAGTTGCCACTTAGTATACCTCTGGTGGAGTACCATTTTTCGGCCCACTACGACGCCCCACCCAAACTGCTCTCATCTATCAAAAAATGCTCGCAGATCTCCCCTCCAAACACGGAACGCTTCTGGAATACGCGGTCTATGGCCCGGATCTATGTTCGAGGGCAGGTCGTGCTCGGCAAACCAACTGCAATCCAGCACCTCCTGCACGTGCGAGGGGGGCGTGATGACATCGATATGCGCCAGGGGACGACAGAGAAACAGGATATGATAAAGATGGTGGCGCGAGCGCGTCCCATACAGGCGCGAGTCGTTGATCCCCACCAGCACAACCGGCTCACAGCTGACGCCGGTCTCCTCCAACACCTCACGAACCGTCCCCTGGGCCGGCGACTCGCCAACATCCAGCCCTCCACCGGGAAACGCCCACAAACCGTTATCGGCCCGCCGAATCAACAAAATCTTGCCATCATCGTCAATCACCGCTCCTTCGGCCACCGGAAACGGGGCTGGACGCGCAAAAACAGTGGCACGCAACGGCTCTAATGCCGCTGGCGGCTCTCCCGTTGCCAGCGCGAACAATTCCAGCGCCACATCCTGGATTTTGCGGTATGTATCGCGTTCGTAAATGTTGCTGGCACGCTGCAACCCCCCGGCGCTACAGTCGCGCAAAATATCCGCATATAGAGCCAGTTGCTGAGCAAACATCGCTTCTGGCTTTTCGTCATCACGGGCAGTCATATATCCTTCTTTCATGCAGTAATAGTAGTACGACAAACGACAGATCATTATAGAGTATAACAGATACGTTGTGCTGATATGGAAAGAGTGTGCATATGTTATACTCTTTATTGGAGAACTGTTGAGATGGTTCTTCTTTCTATTCCATTCTGTTGCGCAATAAGGAGAAAAATAGATATGGCTCGACGACCAATGGTAGGGGTTGGGGTCATCGTCACCCGAGGCGATCAGCTGCTACTTATGAAACGGCACGGCTCCCACGGCAGCGGTACCTGGTCGATGCCAGGCGGACACCTGGAATTTGGGGAAACACCCCAGGAATGCGCCATGCGCGAGACATTTGAAGAGACCGGCATTACTATTGATAACGTTATTTTTCGCTCTATCACCAATGATGTCTTTGAGAAAGAGGAGAAGCACTATATCACGATCTGGATGGAAGGCCGCTATGTTTCGGGCGAGGCTATCATCAATGCGGCCTATGAAATGACGGAAGTAGGCTGGTTCTCCTGGGACGCGCTGCCCAACCCGCTCTTCTTGCCCTTCCGCAATCTACTGGAGGGCGCAGGGATGCCTCCTTTTGCAAGGAAAAGCCTTGCCTCTGACAACTGAAGAGGCGCTATTCTATAGATAATCGTAGCTGCCGCACCGTTTGCCATACGGCGAAAAGCATTGACGAAATCGCCAGGAGAGGCCATGCCGCTTTCTCTGTCATGAGTCACAATTAGCGATTCCCTCGTATAGAACGTATAATTACAAATGCGATTACAATTGATTCATACTCATTGCGCACATCTTTCTAGCGCAGAGGAGGCAGGGATGGCTCAACAACGGGTCAAGGTCTTGCGCCGTCAGAGAATTTTCAACCGGGCAGTGTGGCAAAAGTCCAGTCGCTTTACGGTCAGCGGTCTGGTCACGATGGGTATTGGCGTTGTCTTGATCAGCGCTGGTGCTGTACTCAATGCTGGCCCCTATTCGAGCAAAGGGCTGCTCATCGGCTTCGGCGCGATCATTGTCCTTATCGGCATTGTCAGATTGCTCATCGGCTTTATTAATCCAGCAATTCCCGAGGATCTCCAACCGCCAGTCATACCGGAGGAGGGCGTCGAACGTGTAGAAATTCTCCCGACTGTACCAGAGGAGGACGAATCCCTCTAATCTAGCCGCTCGCAAAGAACATAGTAAGAGGAGCAAGGACGGAGCGGCCCTTACTCCTTTTTCATCCTGTATTCAATCCATCTCTTTATGCAAACGCCCCGAAGTAATGCTCAAAAAAACGTTCAGGCCGCACCTGCGTTGCCACCTCATGCGTCTTACCTGCCTGCCAGTACGTTAGACCTGCCACTCGCTCGCTGGCAAGCTCTATTGTGACGGAGCCACGCTCAAACGTGCAGATATCGGGGGCAAACAGCGTGGTCGCGGCCAGTGGATCGTGAAAGGTCACGGTATCATTGTGTTGAAACCAGGCATCGGCGAAATCCAGCACAGGCCGCAACAGCTGCGTCTGACCACGCTGCCGAAACTGCTCGGTCTGCATCGTCACCTGCAACGTCACATCCAGCCCGATTGAGCGATGCAGAGGCGGCGCGGCGCGATAGACAATCGAGGTTGCGTGAGGATCGACAAGCGCATTCCACTCGCACGCACCAGGGCCACCACGCGAATAAATACCACACATCAATACCAGTCCTTTGAGCAGCGAGGGAATCTCGGGATCGCTGCGAAAGAGCAGAGCAATATTGGTGAGCGGACCGATACACAGCAAGGTAATCTCCCCCGGATGCTGGCGAATCGTTTGACGCAAAAACTCAATCGCGGCCCCACGCGGGAAGGATGTCTCATGCTCCCAGCGATCGAGCGCCTTTGCCTGGGGAACATCTGGTTGTTTCTGAGCGATCAACAGCGGTTCTGACGCACCAGGATAGATGGGAATCGCTTTGCCGGCCACTTTACACTGGACGCTCGCCAGCATCGCACGCTTTTCAACATCGCCGGTCACGGTGGTAATGCCAAGCAGTTCGCATTCAGGCTGTGCCAGCAGATAGGCCAGGCAGAGTGCATCATCGATATCGCTGCCAATATCGGTATCGAGTAAGACTTTGATCGACATAGGGGAACCTCCATTGCTAGACGTAGGGTTATCATAGCACAAACAGAGGCTGGTTCCGGGCCACAACGAGCGAGAGGTGCGGAGTGTTCCTCTCGCTCATCCGGCGAGCACTCCATAAAATGAAGCGTCGCACCAGGAGGCAAAGCATGTTAAAATAAAGGTAAAGCTTTATTGAAAATTTCTTGTGCGTCGTTTTTTCATTGTTTACCTCTGCCACGGCAAATCTGTACCACTATCCTCTTTATAGGAGCAATCCGACATGATACAATAGTCCCATTGTAATATGGAGGCAGAAGGATACCGTATGGTCTGGTCCAAGACAGTTTTCCAGACACGCGACGCAACACAACAGATACATAGTGCAGATATCAACAACAGCATGATAGATATTATTACAACGCTGGCGCATGAGTTTCGCGCCCGGCACAAACAATTGTATATGGTTGGTGGAACGGTGCGCGATGTCTTGCTTCATCGTGACGAATCCGCTGATGCGGATCTGGCGACCGATGCACATCCTGATGAGATTAAGCGGCTGGTCGCGCCTACGAAGCCCAACGCTGTCGTCCTGGTTGGCGAACGCTTTGGGACGGTGCGCCTGCTCTATAATGCCAATATTGTTGAGATTACCACGTTCCGCACCGAGCGCTACAATCCCGAATCGCGCAAACCAGAGGTCTGCTTCGGCACTGATCTGGAAGAAGATCTGCGTCGTCGAGACTTTACCATCAACGCGCTGGCCCGTGATCCGCTGAACGGTCACATCATCGATCTCTTCGGCGGGCGGCGCGACCTGGAAGCCCATATCTTACGCGCCGTTGGCGACGAGCCGGACAAGCGCTTCGACGAAGATCCACTCCGTCTCCTGCGTGCGGTCCGTTTCGCGGCCCAGCTGGATTTTTCGCTCGAAGCGGAGACACGTCTCTCCATTGCCCGTCAGGCAAGCAAGCTCCAGAAGATCAGTCGTGAGCGTATTCGCGACGAAATGAATAAGCTCCTCCTCTCGCAACATCCGGCTAAAGGTCTCGATCTACTTGTCGAGCTGGGCTTGATAGAGTGGATCGTCCCGGAAGTGTTGGAACTGCGCGGCGTGAGCCAGCAACCACAACCTCGTGCTGTGGCCTCCAAAGATGTCTACACCCACGTGCTGCGCGTCGTCGAGCGTTCATCACCGCGCCTGGCGACACGTTGGAGCGCCTTGCTACACGATATCGCCAAACCACGGACGCGCACGGTGGAAGATCATAAGGTCCATTTCTTCGGTCACGAGGACGTGGGCGCGTATATGGCGCGGGACATCCTGAAACGGCTCCATTTCGACCGCGACTTTATCGAGAGCGTCTCGCGCATCGTGCGCCTGCATATGCGTGCCAACGCCTATTCGTCCGATTGGACCGATGGCGCGGTTCGACGTTTGATGCTGGACAGTAACGACGACCTGCACGATCTACTCGACCTGTCGCGGGCCGACATTACCAGCTATCGCGTTGACAAGGTGACGCGTGCAGTGGCCCGTGTCGCTGAACTGGCCGAGCGCTGCCAGCACTTGAAAGAAGAGGCCGAGCGCGTGCCGCTGAAGAGTCCTCTCGACGGCAACGAACTGATGCAACTCTTTGAGCGCGGCCCCGGCCCCTGGCTCCGTCCCATCAAAGAGCATCTGCTGAGCCTGGTTATCGATGGCATGCTCGCGCCCGACGACAAAGAGGAAGCCACCAGGATTGCCAGAGCATTGCTCGCCGAACAGGAGAAGCACAACTGATCACGCGCCTTGCTTCCTGATCATCAGGCGGCAGGTGCATATTCTATTTGTTTTCGCCCGAAACGTAGCAACACAGCGTTCGTTCTCTTTTTGTTATCTCAATAATCGTCCATATGGTGGGTGCCAGGGAGAAAGAAATGACAGCATTACGCGACGATATTGTACAGTTTCTCAACACATACCTCGCGATCGACACATTTAGAGATTATTGTCCTAATGGGATGCAGGTCATCGGTCGCCCCGAAGTGAAACGTGTGGCGCTGGCCGTGAGCGCCAATCTGGAAAGCTTTCGTCAAGCGGCTGCCGGGAACGCGAACATGCTCATCACGCATCATGGCTTATTTTGGGAGAACATGCCCCGCGAGATCGGCACGATGATGAAGGCGCGTCTCAAAACGTTATTTGAACATGATATTACTTTATTGGGCTATCATCTCCCTCTCGATGCCCATGCCGAGCTAGGCAATAACGCGCTCTGGCTCAAACAGCTTGGCTTCACGCTGGAAGGGATTACGCTGGGTAGTACACGCGGCAAAGCGATTGGCGCGATTGGCACAGCCCCCGGTCGGCACATCCTGCCGGACCTGATCGAACAGGTAGCAACCGTCTCCGGCGCGACGCCGCGTGTCTACGAATATGGGCCGCGCACGATTCGTCGTCTCGGCGTGGTCACAGGTGGTGGTCAGGGCTATCTGCTGGAAGCGATTGCACGCGGCTGCGATACCTTCCTGACTGGCGAGACCGGCGAACCAACCGAGGCGATTGCACGGGAAGAGGGAATTAATTTTATTGCGGCAGGCCATTATAATTCTGAAAAGATCGGCGTGCAGGCGCTGGGCGATCTGCTGCAAACACAGTTTGGCGTAGAAACATTCTTCTGTGATGTACCCAACGCGGTATAGACACAATGGAGGTCCTTTTATATGGCAAAAGACAAGACAACTGAGCAAAAACTGGCCGATGAGGCGACCAGAACAACCCCGGCTCCAACCAGCCAGCCGCGTAACAAGGGGAAAGGGAAGCGCAACGGACAGCAGCGCGTCGGCGGCACAGCAGTCCCTGGCGCGAAATCCACACTACCCAAGCCCGCCTCGACCAGCAGCAATCCCCAGCAGCAACAGCAAGATTACTCGAACCGCACCATGCGCCGCCAGATGGCGAGCAAAGGCCTCGGCCCCCAGAGCGAGGCAGAGCGCATGCAGGAAGCTCAGGAGAAACGCAAAAAGAAGATCGAACGCAAGAAGCTGCGCATTGAAGAGAAGCGCCAGGAGATTCGCAAATCGCTGCCTTCCGGCGGAACGAAACTCGGCAATAAAAATCTCTACTTCATCATCGGCACCGCCATCGCCATTGTGCTGCTGATCGTCATCTTCCTGCTCATCCGTCACCCATTCTAGTATCGTTGGGCCGTCGATCCACGAATGAGAATAATGAAAGATTTGTATATTTCCATTGTTCTCATTCATGTCGTGATCAAGCGATGCTACATTTCAATGATACTTTTGTTGAATTCACTGAAATGATGAATGCCCAGAGACGATATCCGGGAAAGAATTGCGTAGTTGCGCGACTTTATGGCGCAACTACGCAATTCTTTCCCCCATTGGTTGGAAAAACTCATTATGGGTTTGTTTTATTTTCCACATAAAATTCATTGTAGAGGCTCTTGACAAAGCGACGCTAGCATATTATGATGAATTTCAATGAAATAATAAATCTTTTCATTGAGCTATGCAGCGCAGGCGGAGCGAGAGCGTATCTGGAGAGAGTTTGACATGGCCAGTTCAGTGACTATCAAAGACGTAGCCTCACATGCCGATGTCTCGGTCGGCACCGTTTCACGCGTCTTTAATAACCATAGCAATGTGACAGACGAAATTCGGCAGCGCGTCCTCAAAGCGGCCTCAGAACTGGGGTATCATGGCCGCTCAACGCCCGACAATGCAGCGCGTCCCCCCACTCGTAGCCTGAAAGAGATCGGTTTTCTCTATTACTCTCACATTGATGCGAATGTAGAAAACAGCGTGGGGATCAATCCGTTCTGGTCACATATCCTGCATGGTGCGGAAAACGAGGCGCGGAAGTCGAATATCAAAATGACCTATCGCTCCATCGGCGACGTAAGCTATTCGCAACAACTGCTGCTAAGCACGATTTATGATATGCGGCTGGGCGGTATCCTCTTAGTCGGGCCAACGGAACCGGAGGTTGTGAAAGTCATTCAGATGGCGAAACTACCGCTGGTGTTGGTCGATAATTATGTGCCACGCCTCTCCGTTGATGCCGTACTCTGTGACAATTTCGAGGGTGGGCGTGAAGCCGTCGAATATTTGATTCAGGCCGGACATCGCCAGATAGCCTTCTTCGGCGGTCCCACGCTGCAAGGACCACGCCCCATCAATCAGATCTATCCCATCGAACGCCGCGCCGCTGGCTATCGCACCGCGCTGCTGGATGCCGGCATCCCCGTACGTTACGACCTCTACGAGTCGGGCGATCTGACGGCAGAGGGAGGCTATCTGGCCTGCCAGCGCCTTCTGGCAAAAGCGATCCCTTTCACCGCCATCTTTTGCGCCAATGATTCGACCGCCATAGGTGTCCTCAAAGCGCTGCACGATGCTGGCAAGAGCGTCCCCAAAGACGTTTCCTTGATCGGCTTCGATGATATCAGCACGACCGAGTATCTCTCACCAGCCCTCACCACTATTCGCGTCAACAAAGAGGCGCTGGGATCAACCGCCGTCAAACATCTTGTAGCGCGAGCTAGCGATATGGATGCAGTGAGCGTTGCCAGCATCCTGGAAGTGGAACTGATCGAGCGCGATTCGGTTCGTCGCTTGACCGTGTAACGGCGCACTTTAACAATTTCATAAACCCACCTCATCAGCAACGATAGCTGAAGTCATATCAGGTATTTCGTTTTATACATGCGTTGTTTTCCTGATAGGGAGTCACCGATCTTGTTTACCTATTTTTCTACACGAAGGAGTGAAACTATGGACAATTCGATGACGCGGCGTCGCTTTATTACTCGCAGCGGTCAGGCCGTCGTAGGCAGCAGCCTGACCGGAGCTTTACTGGCTGCTTGTGGCGGCGGTGGCGGCGGTAACAGCAGTAATAGCTCATCTGGACCGGTCACCATAACGTACGGATGGTGGAGCAACGGGCCGACAAAAGACAACTCAATGCTGGCCTGGGTGAAAGAATTTGAGAAAACGCACCCGAACATCAAGGTCAAGGCCGAAATTTTGCCCTGGGCCAACTACTGGTCCAAGCTCCAGACGACGGTCGCTGGTGGCAACGCCTATGATATCGTCGGCATGGCCGGAGGTCAGGCAGCCCCCTATTATAGTCAGGGTGCTCTCTACGATCTCAGCACTATGTCCGGCTACCAGGATGTCGCGAAAGGTCTCCAGGCAGACGCCGTGAAGCTCGGCAGCTGGGATGGCAAACAGTATTCACTACCAGTTGGTATTTATGTACCGCTGATTGGCTATAACAAGACGATGCTCAAGGCCGCTGGCATCCCCTTCCCCGATCCAGTCAAGCCAATGGAATTTGACGATTTCAAGAAAATGGCAGCCAAACTCGTGAAGCAGTCCGGCGGCAAATATACGCAGTACGCCATCAACATCGCCGACCTGGACCCGCTGTGGACGGCCTTTGTACAGTTGGAGGGCGGTCAGGTCTACGATACTCCGGTCAATCCTAAAAAGATGACGCTCAATACGCCAGAGGGCATCAAAGGACTCACTCACTGGCAGAGTATCTACACCGAGCATCTCAGCCCGCCATTCGCGGAACAGGGCAGCGGTCCCTGGGGCAGTGGCGACATTGATAGCCTGCTCACCGATAAGGTTGCATTCGCCCGTATAGGAGCTTTTGACTTTGCACAGATCCAGGAGCAGAAGTTAGAAGATAAGATCGGAGCCATGCCCATCTTCGGTATTAATGGCAAGCAGGTCACGCTGGGCAACGCCAACAGCTTCGGCATTTATAAGGGCAGCAAGTACACTGAGCAAGCCTGGGAGTTTATCAAATGGGTCACATCGACCGACGCCGATAAGACTTTTGCAAAGATCAGCGACGTGCCTTCCAATACCGAGGCGTTCGATCAGATGAACTCCTATATCACACCCCAACAGTACGTGCCGACGCTGACCTCTGCGATCAAAGGCTGGGGTCCCATCGTGATGACCCCCAATCCACAGTTTGGCACCGATCTTGGCAACATCTTGACCGATCTGGCAAACGGCAAGTTGACTCCTGCTCAGGCAGCCAGGCAGATGGAAGATAAAGGGAATGCAGATCTGGCAGCCAGCTCTTAATCATACTCGTGATAATGGCATCCATGCGCTCCTGTCGGGTAGATGCCCGGCAGGAGTCTCCATACCTCTTGCACGTACATACTTCACTCAATAGATGACAAGGAGCTATATCATGCTCACGCTGTCGCGCTCAGAGGCGCATAACAGGCGACCTCCCCAGAAAGATAGAGGACCGATCTGGCGCTTCCTCCATAAAGAAGGGGTCTCGGGCTATCTCTTCATCTCGCCCTGGATCATCGGCTTCCTCCTGTTCTACCTGTATCCGCTGGCCAATACATTCTACGATAGCTTCACCGATTACAAGCTCTTCGGCGATCCACAATGGATCGGGTTGAAAAATTATCAAAAGCTGCTCTTTCAGGATCAGATATTTCGAGACGCAGCGGGCCATATGCTGCTCTATGTCGTGCTGGCGACCGTCATCTATATCGTTGGCGGTCTAGGGCTGGCGCTGCTGCTCAATCGCGCCTTTCCGGGCAACCATTTTTTCCGCACCGTTTTTTACCTGCCAAGCCTGATGGTGGGCGTAGCAATTGGCTCGATGTTCGTCCAGGTCTTCCAGTCCGGCGACTTTGGCCTGATGAACGAGGTACTCGGCATCTTCCATATCCCCCCGGTCAACTGGCTGAATAACTACGACCACCCCATCATGGGCCTGTTCGCACTGATCCTGGTCAATTTCTGGTTCGTGGGCGGCACCATGCTGATCTTCCTGGCTGGTCTGAAGGGCATCGCCGTATCCTACTACGAGGCGGCACGCATCGATGGGGCTGGTCCCTGGCAATGTTTCCGTTTCATCACCTTGCCACTCCTGACGCCGGTTATCGTGTTCAATATGATTATGACGCTGATTGGACATCTTCAGGTATTCGACACGCCCCTGATCTTCGCGGGCGGCGGCTCCGGCTCTATCGGCGTGTCTACCAGCGTGCTGGGATATCGCAATACCCTCTCCATGTTCCTGACCTATCTCTACCAGGAGGCGTTTGTCAATCACAACTACGGCTATGGTTCAGCAATCGCGGTCGTCGTCTTTCTGATCACGCTGATACTAACTGGCGTGGTCCTCCTGGTCTTCCGTAGCTCCACTACAAGCAGTATCTAGCCGGAGCGCGTGGCAATATGAAAGGACAGGTTATGCTTTCCAGACAGCAAAAATCACCCCAACCACCATTGACACCGGGGTATTCTTCTCTCAATACGCACACCGGACCGAGCCAGCGCGATAAAGGCCTCTACGAGCGGGGCCGCCGCTATCAACAATTGAGCAAGGTACTCATCTATATCATCCTTATTGTGGCGGCATTTATTGTGCTGCTGCCGTTTGCCTGGCTTATTTCAGCGTCGTTGAAGACGACGGCACAATACTACGCCGCGCCGATCCAATGGATACCCAATCCGTTTGTCTGGTCCAACTATGGCGAGGCGTTCGGCGTGTATAGCTTTGCACGCTACATTCTCAATAGCGTGTTTCTGGCGGTCTATGCGATGGTCGTGAACACGATTGTCTCGTCGCTGGTGGCTTTCGGCTTTGCACGCTTCAAATTTCCCGGGCGCTCGTTTTTGTTCGTGCTGATGCTTTCAACGCTGATGTTACCATCACAGGCGCTCACTATTCCGCTGTACATCACCTTTAAGAACTTCGGTTGGATCGATACGTTTCTGCCAATCATGGTTCCGCAGCTCTTCGGCTCAGCTTTTAACATCTTTCTGTTTCGTCAGTTCTTTATGGATCTTCCACGCGAACTGGACGAGGCGGCCCGACTCGATGGATGCAGCAACCTGCGCATCTGGTGGAATATCATTCTGCCTCAGTCGAAGCCAGTCTTTATTGTCGTGGCGATCTTTACGTTTCTCTCAAGCTGGCGCGATGCATGGAACCCGCTGGTCTATTTGAGCAGCCAGAGCAACCGCACGATTCCGCTGGGCCTGCTCTACTTTAGTAATGGCTATACGACTGTCTATCCCCAGATGATGGCGGCGACCGTCGTGGCACTGGCCGTCCCAGTCGTACTGTATGCGATTGGGCAACGCTACATCGATAGCGGTGTTGCCATCGCCGAAATAAAATAAATGTCTTCTTGGCCAGGAGGCATCAAGGAAAACTATGTCGTACACTCACCCGGGCGCGGATCATCCATCCACGCCCCTGCCTGTCATCGTCTTTCACGAACTATCATACCCACATCTCTATACAGAAACAACACTCGCCCGGCTCATCCCAGGCGAGTTTCAAGTCGCAGGTGCCGCGGAGTTAGCAACGAAACTGGCTGAGGGTTGCCGCACGCTGATCTCGTTTCACGGCCCCTATTTCCCAAAAGAGGCATGGAGCACGATTCTGAGCTTCCTGGAAGCTGGCGGCAATCTGGTCGTTTTCGGCGGCATGCCCTTCACGCGCCCGATCCGCCCAGACGGCAATCTCGAACCTGAGCAACAGACCTATACCGATCAACTCTATCTCGGCCCCTTCTTCCAGCTTGATTTGCCAGCGACGGACCTCCAGCTCGTCGCCGCTGAGAGCGCCGCGCTGCTCACTGATTACCCACTTTCGCTGACAGGCGACGAGGGGGAAGACATCTTCTGGTCCTGTTATCCCAGGCTATGCCAGGCCTCCGATCACCCTGAAGATCTGGGATCAGGCGGGCCGCTGGATACTCTGTTGACACCACTCCTGTTCGTCACCGCTTCGTCTCCTTATGGCACGCTGCTCCGCGCTACACCCGCGTTTTTGCTGGATCAACAGCACGGACGCTTCATGGGTGGACGCTGGCTGATCTCGGCATGGCAACCGGCCAGTGAGGAGAGATGGTGCCACAATGAAGAGGCAATTCGCCGCATGATCGCTCTGGCAAACGCCGGGTGTACGCTGGTGGATGTGCGCCCGACATTAGCATGCTATCGGCCTCACGAAGCTCCTTCACTTGTCGTCTCAGCACGCTCCTTCGGTGAGCAAACGGCGGAGATACAGATCGATCTTACATTATACTCACCTTTCGCGGATCGTGAGCCACAACGCCTGAGTGTAACCCTGCCAGCCTCGACGCTTCGCCAGGAAACGACGGTAGCATTGCCAGCACAGCACCAACCGGGCCTCTATCGCATCGAGGGACACTATACGGTTGGCAACGGCTCTACGCTTTCGCTAGAAACGGGCTTCTGGCTCTGGGATAAGGCGCTGGTTGATAGCTCTCACGGCAAGCGCCTGACGGCGGGCAGAGATTATTTCTATCAAAACGGCAAGATATTTCCCATCTTTGGCACAACATACATGGATAGTCGCGTACAGCGCAAGTTTCTACACCTGCCCAATCCGGCACGCTGGGACGCCGATTTCGCGGAGATGAAGGCGGCGGGCATCAATCTTATCCGCACGGGTATCTGGTCTGCCTGGCGCGAGTTGATGCCGACGGTCGGCGTGGCAAGCGAGGCGATGCTGCGGGCGATGGACGCCTTTGTATTGACGGCATGCAAACACAATCTCCAGGTCATCTTCACCTTCTTCACGTTCTTTCCGCCACCCTTTGAGGGCGAGAACTCCTGGCTCGATCCGCGCTCTCTCCAGAGCCAGCGCGACTTCATCGCTACTCTAACGCGCCGCTATGCAGATGTGCAGCTGCTCTCCTGGGACCTGATCAACGAGCCGAGCTTTGGCGATCCCAAACAGATCTTTGCGGAACGGGCCGTACCAAACTACGATCGCTTCGAGCAAGCGGCGTTTCGGCACTGGCTGGCCGAGCGCTATACCCTGACCGATCTACAACTGCGCTGGCGACAAACGTCCACTGATCTGACAAGCTGGGAACAGGTCACGCCTCCTGCTCTGAACGATTATAGCTTCTCGATCATAGATACCTCCGCGCACATCATGCTCAAAGTCATGGATTTCACGCACTTCTCGCAAGAGATGTTCGCGGCCTGGGCGGCAGACATGTATGCAACGATCCGCGCAACAGGCAATCATATGCTGATTGGCGTAGGCCAGGACGAGGGCAGGACGCGCCCGGCGCCGCAATTCTACGCTTCCTCCGTCGATTACACGACCACGCATCCCTGGTGGAACACCGACGATCTGCTCTGGGATATGTTGCTCGACAAGACGCTTGAGAAACCCAATCTGATTCAGGAGACCGGCGTGATGCTGGTGCGCGATGTTGATGGCCGTCCCTGGCGTAGCGAGCAAGAGTGCGCGAACCTGCTTGAGCGCAAATTGATCACGGGCCTGATCGGGCGCGGGGCCGGACTGATTCAGTGGCTATGGCATATCAATAGCTACATGGATAACGACAACGAGAACAGTATCGGACTGGTGCGAGCCGATGGCAGCATCAAGCCCGAACTGGAGGCCATGCTCGGCTTTGGACAACTGATGCAGGCGCTGAAAGAGCAGCTTGTCGAGCCTGAGAGCATTCCCGACCTCTGGCTGGTGGTCCCCTATTCACAATGGTTCCTGCGCTCCGATCTCGCATTAGAAACCACGCGCCGCGCCATTCGCACGTTGGGTTATGATCTCGGCATCATCCCGCAGGTGGTGGGAGAGCATCAGTTGCAGGCTGCGCAACAAACGCAGCATCGCCCCCGCTTGCTGATCGTGCCGGGCGTGCAGACGTTTTCCGAACAGGCGTGGCAGATCTTGAACGGCTTTGTAGAAAACGGCTCAACGCTCTTTGTCAGCGGTACGATCACCCGCGATACCCACAATCTCGCGCTACGCCCTGATCTCTTCGCAGATCTTGAGAGCAATCTGGTCGAGCAACCAGTGAGCCGCCATGAAGCGCTGTACCTGCCCTCTGGTGAGAGATTGCACGTCACCTTTGGCGGCGCAAAGATAGGATATGTGCGAAAAAATCATAATCAGCTCATCACATTAGAGCAAGGGAGGGGTCGGATTATCTGGTCCGGCCTGCCGCTAGAGCTATCCGACAGCCCAACTGCTCTACAGCCGATATACCAGCACGTGTTGGGAGAGGCTGGTTATGTGCGAGATGAGGCACAAGCAGAAAGCCCGCTGCTCATCGCCCGCAAACCGCTCAAAGCTGGCACGCTTATCCTGCTCGTCTCGGAAAGCGCCGAGCCTCAACGAGTGACGCTGGATGAAGGGAGCATCCACGTGGAGATAGCCTCTAATCGCGCCGGGGCTGTGATTGTGAGAAATGACGGGATGTTTGAGGTTTTTGGTGGGGTTGCGATTGTATAAGAAAGGTGAGTTGTAAGGCCCGAATTGTACGGAAATGATTTACCGCACCTTATTTATTCTATGATTCATCCAACATCAAAATATCGCTAATTTATCATTTTTTGGATAAATCAGGATAAATGGGACCTGAGAAATCATTTCCGTACAAAGTTTTTCTATCTCTTCTACACGTTTTACATTTCTATCAGGGTCGGTTAAACGCCCTGACGGCCTAATGCCTGCTCTACTATACGATCACGGCCACCGCCGGGTAAAGGATAAGGATAAACCGCTTTCAATAGAGTTAGCGAGTCGAGTAGCTCAATTTCTTCTTGCGCGAGAGACACATCAGCGGCTTGTACGTTGTCAGAGAGTTGCTCAAGTGTGCCTGCCCCTAGAATCACCGAGGTGACATACGGCTTTGCCAGTATCCATGCCAGAGCGACTTGAGCAGTGGTTGCCCCTCGTCGAGTTGCGATTTCACGCAGTTTTTCGACAACGACGTTCGCAGTTTCGCGATCAGAAGAGAAGGTGGAAAAAGACAAGCGTCCCTCTCGCCCGGCAATCGTACCTGTGGGATTCTCCTGAGTATATTTTCCACTCAAGAACCCGCTTGCCAGCGGACTATAGGTGAGCAATCCTAGACCCACATGTTGTAAGAAAGGCGCAACCTCGTACTCTATGCCACGCTCTAATAGAGAATATTGCATCTGTCCGGCAACAAATGATGCATAACGCTCTTGTTGCTGGATTGCCAGGAAGCTGGCGGCCTGCCAGACCGTGAAATTGGAGAAGCCAATGTAACGCACGAGGCCGCGCTGAACCACATAATCGAGTCCACGGGCTGTCTCTTCATAGGGTGTGAGGGGATCAGGAATATGGAGATACAGGAGATCGATGTAGTCGGTGCCTAAACGCTTCAGACTGACCTCAACAGAGGCAATCACATTGCGAAAAGAGAGTCCCGCGTCGATGAGCGCATTGCTCGTGCGCCGACCAATTTTCGTTGCGAGGACCACCTCTTTGCGCCGCACCCCCAACGCACGCCCCAGAATTTCTTCAGAAAGACCTCCTCCATACACATTTGAAGTATCGAAAAAGTTAATCCCAGCCTCGATACTGGCCGCGACAATAGCATTAGCCTGCTGTTGATCCACCATATGACCGGGACCCCCACGCTGTACTCCTTGCCCAAAATTCCCTGTACCTAACGCAAAACGCGATACAACCAGACCCGTTTTACCTAACGTTGTATATTGCATAACGGTTTTCTCTTCATTCCTCCAGCGTGAAATGCAGAGCAAATCACAGAGATATTTACATAGGATATGTCTAAAACACGCGCAAACTTCTTTCTCCTTGACTATACTGCTATACTGTTGTTATGTCCAATACATGTTTAGTATGATCGCGAGATGATACATGTATACTCAGAATATCGACATTCGCCATTTGCGCTATTTTATAGCTGTAGCTGAGGAGCTTCACTTCAGTCGGGCAGCCGAAAAGTTACAGATCGCCCAACCGCCTTTAAGCTACCAGATTCGCCAGTTGGAGCAAACATTGGGAGTACAGCTTTTCGAGCGCAGTCATCATGCAGTGACGCTGACAAACGCGGGGCAGGTGCTACTGGAAGAGGCGCGTCTTGTGCTTGAACAGATGGAACGCGCTCTGGCGCGAACGCAGGATGCGCAAAAGGGGCTTGCTGGCGGGCTGGAGATCGGCTTTATCAATCGATTAAGCGCCATTGATCTGACTATTCCTGATATCTTGCAACGCTATCATCAACGTTTTCCAGCAGTCAAGATACAGCTTCGAGAAATGTACATCCAGGAACAGCTTCAAGCGCTACAAGAACAACGGATACACATGGGATTTCTGGCAAATCATCAGCGCCTTCCCGAAGAGATCGCCTCGCTGGTCATACAACGCATTCCTTTTGCCGCTGTTCTCGCTCCACAACATCCACTCGCATCACTACCAGCAGTCCCACTCCGCTCTCTTCTCCGCGAATCGTTCATTTTCTGCCCACGTATGGAGATGAGTGGATTATATGATCGGGTCATTCAAATTTGCGGCTTCGATCCCCCCGTTGCACACGAACTAAGCGATTTAAGCATGGTGCTTGGATTGGTGGCCGCCAATCTCGGCGTCACACTGATGCCCGTCCCAGCAATCGTCCGGCGCGATCAGGGAGTCGTCTACCGCCCGCTTGCTGATAGTGATGCGGAGATCTTCACCGAGACAATGCTTGTATGGCGTCACAGCGATGACTCTCCCCTGGTACAAAACTTTCTGACCGCCGCCCGGGAGGTGCTGAAACAGCGAGAGGATACAACCTCCGGTGATGACCCGCTGCACTTCTCAAGACTTGCCTAGCGTGCAGAAGAAGGCGATGGTTGCAGCCGTCATAACCACGACGGTGAGCCAACCTACAATATTTAACCAGCGATTATTCACGCGCTCTTTCATGATCTTGCTATTCATGGTGATTAGCATCAGCAGTAGGAGCAGAGGAGGGGCCAGCACGCCATTAATCACCGCCGACCAGAAGAGCGCCACGATCGGATTGATGCCAACCAGCGAGATCACCATACCAATCAGCATGGCCAGGGCGATAATGACATAAAAGTGTTTGGCCCGGCGCGGCTTTTTCTCCAGGCCATAGTTCCACCCGAAGGCTTCCGCCAGGGCATAGGCTGCCGATCCGCTCAACACCGGAACCGCCAGACAGCCCGAACCGATCAGGCCCAGTGCGAGCAACAGGCTGGCAAAGGGTCCGGCAAGCGGGCGCAATGCTTGAGCGGCGTCTGTGGCGGATTGAACGTCGTGCTTGCCAGTTGTAAAGAGCGTGGCGGCAGTGGTAAAGATGATGGCATACATTACCAGATTCGAGACCAGCATCCCGACGATCACATCCCAGGAGGCAAAGCGCAACTCTTTGTCGGTTGTTCCTTTGCGTTGCCGCAGCGTCTTCTTCCCTTTGCTGATCTTCTCCTCTACCTCCTGATCGCTCTGCCAGAAGAACAGATAGGGAGAAATGGTCGTGCCTAAAATCGCCACCAGACTGGTAATAAAGGTTGCGTTCCAGTGAAAGCTGGGCAGAAACGTTCCCTGTAAGGCTGCTAGAGGGTTGGGGTGGGCAAAGAAGACGCAGGCAACATAGGCAAAGAGGGTGAGGGTGAGCCAGCGAAAGATGTTGGCGATGAAACGATACGATCCCCAAATTTGCAGGGCAAGCAGGATGATAGTCACCGGCACAATAAATACGGGAACCGGCAATGGGATCAACAAATTGAACGCGCTGGCAATCGCGCCGAGATCGGCCCCCGCGTTGATCGTATTGGCGAGAAAGAGAGCAAACACTACTGGATAGAGAATCCAGGGGGAATATGAGCGTTTGAGCACGCCAGCCAACCCCTGTCCGGTCACCATGCCAACTTTGGCGCAAAGGTATTGGATCACCGTCATCAAGGGGAAGGTCAGCAGAGAGGTCCAGAGCAGGCTATAGCCAAGCGAGGCACCGGTGGAGGTATAGGTGCCAATGCCGGAAGGGTCATCATCGGACGCCCCTGTGATGAGGCCGGGGCCAAGAATTTTCAGAAATTGCTTCAATGATGCATTGTGCTTTGATTCAGCTGCCTGTAGCGTACCAGTCCCGGCAGCGGGTTCTTTATGCGGGATCAGGGGTTCATCGGTCTCGCCGGTAGGGGTAGATGGAAAATTGCTCATAATCGCTATTGCTCCCTTTTCTATGTGGGCAGATGAGGTGGATGTGCCGATGGCTACTGCATGCCCGCTCCTCATCTATTCCTTCTACTTGATACACGGTCCAGGTTGTCTCGCCGCTTCAGAGGGGATTAGCGAAAAGTATTTAGCCAAAAAGCATCAAATTCTCTTGACAGTCAAGCTGTATTAGCCTTATACTTTATCTTGAAATATGAGCAAGAAGGGATTAGAAGTATTAAATGAAAAAAATTTCAGATATTAAGGGAAATAATGAAGAAACAGCAATAGCTCAGATGAAATTTGACGGGGCAGAGAATGAGGTTCTCACTGTTGCGCAAAAGCGAAAATACAATGTTTTAGATGTAAAGGAAGCAAAAAAAATTTCCTTGATCTGGCTTCAACATATGCAACTGGAAAATGTTGTCGGCTTTGGCTTACCAGAAGTTGATGATCGTTACCATATATGGCGCGTGCCTCTTCTCAATGTCGTCACGAAAGAACGTATTGGAGAAGTGGTCATAGATGCATATACCTCTCTTATTCTGGAAGACAAATCTACCTCTCAAGCGACCTTAGAGGGACGTTTACTGGGAAGAAAAGATACCGAACCACTCAAGCCGGCCTCATCCAAAGAAAAATACAAGCTTTCCACCTTGCGCAATACCATCGCATTAGGCGACAGCGAAGAGATTTTACAAGATTTACCGGCAGGAAGTATCGATTTAGTTTTCACCTCCCCACCTTACTATAACGCTCGTCCCGAGTATACAGATTATATAACATATGAAGAATATCTGTTAAAATTACGAAAAATCATTCATAATACGCATCGAGTCCTGGCTGAGGGAAGATTTTTTGTCATTAATGTGGCTCCAGTCCTGATTAGACGTGCCAGCCGTAGTGAGGCATCTAAAAGAATAGCCGTTCCGTTTGATGTTCATCAGATCTTCATACAAGAAGGGTTCGATTTCATCGAGGATATTATCTGGGCAAAGCCTGAAGGAGCTGGATGGGCCACCGGACGAGGACGCCGCTTTGCAGCAGACCGTAATCCGCTACAATACAAAGCAGTCCCTGTGACAGAATACATCCTCGTATATAGAAAGCATACCAACAAGCTAATCGACTGGAATATACGCTCTCATCCCGATTCAAAGCTGGTAGAGGCTTCCCGTGTAGCTGATGGTTATGAGCGCACCAATATTTGGAGCATTACTCCTGCCCATGATCCACGTCATCCTGCTATTTTTCCTGTAGAACTTGCCGAAAAAGTTATTCAATACTATTCCTTTAAAAGAGACGTAGTGCTTGATCCTTTTGCTGGCATCGGAACCGTTGGCGAGGCAGCAATAAAACTGGATCGCCGCTTTGCTCTCATCGAGCAAGATCCCAATTACTTTTCCGTTCTGCGCGAGAAGATAAAGAATGGATTGGGTACAGAGGCAAGAAGCGTCTTCACTATCAATTGTGAGCCTATCCAGGTTGAGGAGAGGCTTTTCTAGAGGATTTTATGCCTAAAAAGCCCAACAAAGAGAATCAACTCAGCGAGTTATTAGGGCCGGAAGCACTCAAGTTGCTGACCGGCAATAGTACTGATTTCATCCGGCAAATTGGCTTCGACGTAATACGAGGTATTCTGCTGGATATCCTTACCGGAAAAAATGTCAGAGACTCGACCGAAGCACTTACGCGTGGACGTATTGCTGCACTCAATATAGCCCTCACGAGCTTTTTTCTACGCAATGAAGCTCAGTCTCCAGGTTTTATAAAAAATCTTCCGCTGCTAGCATCAAATGTTCTTGCCAAAAGAAGAATATCAAAGTCTGAACGCTGGCTTGCCAACTGGATGCTAGGTTTAACTGGTAAATCTTTCCAGAATGTGTTGAGAGACAATAACACATTGATAGACGCATACCGCGACCGTTACATAGAGACCTGTGAGGAAATCATCGCAAAGAACAAAGCTGTTTACGGTGAACTTACAGGAACACTAAAATTAAGTACAGGGAGAAGTGAAGAGCAATCCGTAGTATATCAAGAGACAGAAACACAAATTGATTGGTTGTGGTTATTATATTTGCTGAATACTATCGGTTCGCAAACATTAACCATTCGTGGATCAGAAAAGTCCTCCTATGGCAAATTATTTGAAAAGCTGGTATTAGGTTCATTACTGAGTATTCTAGGGTTTCAATATGAACCATCTAGAAATATAGGAGAGGGAGTTTTCTGGCTTTCCACCCAGGGAGAAAAACGCGAAAGTGATGCCACATTACTGTATAAGCTGGGACAGGGTGTGCGCTTTGACATTGGTTTTATCGGCAGAGGCAATTCTGAAATATCTCTGGACAAAGTATCGCGCTTCCAGCGACAAGAAGAGATACGAGGAAGAAGCTGGTATATGGCTACAATTATCATTGTTGACCGTCTGGGAGAAGACAGTAAGGTAGAAAAACAGGCAAAAGAAATCAACGGCGACATTGTACAGATGAGCGCCAGTTATTGGCCCCAGGAAGTTGCTCGTCTTTTAAAGGCGCGGCTTCAATTTGAGCATGAGCTAGTCAGTATGAAAGATGCAGAGGTCGAAGACTATCTGAAAGAGCGTTTGCAAACAGTTCCCATTGAAAGTTTTATTAATACCTTGCCAGTAGAAGAAATCGTCGGGGAAAAACAGCTATCGTTTGACGATATTACAGGCAATGATAGTATTTGAGTTAACAATCCATAAAAAATCCCTGGTGAAATTGATATTCACCAGGGATTTTTTATGGATTGTATTAACGGTATGATGCGGGCGCGGCGTTGATTGCGCCGGTCTCGATCATGATGTCGCGCAACTGTTTGGCATCGATAGTTTCGTAGAGGCGCAGGGACTTGGCGATGCGGTCAAGCGTCTCATGATGCTCGCTTAGCAATGAGACGGCGCGATTATGCGCCCAGTTGACGACGCGGCTGGTCTCCTCATCAATGATCGCTGCCGTACGCTCGCTATATTCGCGAGAACCGGTGGCTAAGGCGGTCCCGGCAAAGGGATCTTCGCGCTCACTGTAGGAGATCATGCCGAGGCGCTCGCTCATACCCCACTTCGTCACCATCTGACGCGCAATCGCAGTGGCACGCTGTAAATCGTTCTCCGCGCCGGTAGTGATGCGACCAATCGCCACCTCTTCGGCGGCTCGCCCACCCAGCGCGGTCACCAGTTGCGCCTCCAGATAGTCTTTCGAGTAGTTATAGCGATCATCCAGCGGCGTGTACATTGTCACACCCAGCGCCTGACCACGCGGCACGATGGTAACTTTGGTCACGGGATCAACATTTTCCTGCAACAGACCGGTCAGCGCATGGCCGCCCTCGTGATACGCGATAACGTTCAAGTCTTCATCGCTCAAGATCAGCGGACGCTCCGCACCAAGCAACACTTTGTCCAGTGCCTCGCTGAAGCATTGCTGGTTGACGGCATCCAGATTGCGCCGGGCCGCCAGTAGCGCCGCCTCATTAACCAGATTGGCCAGATCAGCACCAACCATACCCGGGGTGGCACGAGCGGTCGTGATCAGGTCAACGTCGCCAGCAAGCGGCACATCGCGAGTGTGGATCTTCAAAATCGCCAGCCGACCGTTCCAGTCGGGACGATCAACCGTCACGCGGCGATCAAAGCGGCCAGGACGCAACAACGCTTTATCCAGTCCATCGGGACGGTTCGTAGCTGCCAGCACCACAACGGCCTGACGTGCATCAAACCCATCCATCTCGACAAGCAACTGGTTCAAGGTCTGCTCACGTTCGTCGTTGCTGTTGATGCTGGAACCGCGCTGACGACCAACGGCGTCGATCTCGTCGATAAAGATGATGCTGGGTGCGGCTTTTTTGGCCTGATCGAACAGGTCGCGCACACGGCTGGCACCAACGCCGACCAGCACCTCGACAAACTCAGAGCCGCTCATCGAGAAGAAAGGCACGCTGGCCTCACCGGCCACAGCACGCGCCAGCAGCGTTTTACCGGTTCCCGGAGGGCCAACCAGCAGCACGCCACGCGGAATCCTGCCGCCTAAACGCTGGAACTTTTGTGGCGTTCTCAAAAACTCGACAACTTCTACCAGATCGTTCTTTGCCTCATCAACGCCAGCGACATCGGCAAATGTAGTGCTCGGACGATCCTCCAGCACCATTTTCGCTCGGCTCTTGCCAAAGCTGAAAATATTCTGCTGGCTCTGTGTAGCGCGACGAGCCACAAAGTAGAAGACGACAAAGACCAGAACCCAGGGCAAAAGATTGAAGACGATGCCCAGCAAGATATTATTATCGTTCACAGGTTTAGCCTGGAAGCTCACATTGTTCTTGATGAGTAGCGCCGTCAGTTGGGGATCGCCCGTTGGCAATTGCGTAAAATGGAATTGCGTACTGGTCTTGCCAGTGCCGTTGGGATCAGTGACGGTGATAGCACTTTTAAAAGTTCCATACGCATCTTGCCCCTGGAATGTTACTTTTTCCACATTGCCAGCCTCCACCTGCTGATAAAAAGTGCTATACGGCACCTCTACCGCGTTGGGATTACTAGCGCTACTACTGCTGGATGTGAAAAACTGGAAGAGATACCATGCAATCAGGACGATGACGACAATCACAATCGAGCGAATGAGCAGCGAGGTTCCGCTATCTCGTGGCCCGCCACCATTGTTGCCGTTGTTGCTGCCATTGTTATCGAGGCGCGGCGGCACGCGAGGAGCGGGATCGTTCGGATTGTTTTGATACGTATATATAGCCTGAGCATCCATCGGTTCAGACCTGCTTTCTTCTTCTGTCAAGGCTTCCAATGGAAGATTCTAAAAACAGAGAGTGGATCTAGCAACACAGAATAACGATTTCTCTAGTATATTACACGGACATCTGTTTTTCGTCCACCTCCCTATTTTTTCCTTCGTAGAAAAGCAGGCGGGAATCCGGGACAGGCAGAGTATACTAGAGGTATGCTATGAATACGTTTCAGCTTAACAAAGGTTTCACCCCATTGTCCTATGCTTCTACGATAACTCAGTTGAACTTCTAAATAATAGAGAACATATTGTATAGACGTTACGAATCGTAGATTCGTGTACCCAATGAGAGAACATACTTTGACAGGAGAGCCAGGGGCGGGAAACCGTTATGCCTCATCGTTGGTATAGATTACTACAATAATGCAAGCCATTTTATTCCCCCACCATTTGCCCAGACCGCGATGCACGAGTGCTCTACGACCTGCTAATCGATCCTGAGAGCGGCGGCTGATTGTCGGAGCATTTGGTCTATCTGGTACGAAATTTACAAATCAGTTGGAGAAGTACTTGACAGACCACAACGAATGTAGTATTCTGTACATGTCCGACGCGGGGTGGAGCAGTGGTTAGCTCGTTGGGCTCATAACCCAAAGGTCGGAGGTTCGAGTCCTCCCCCCGCTATCATCACTTGACGGACAACACGACGCGGGATAGAGCAGTGGTTAGCTCGTCGGGCTCATAACCCGGAGGTCGCAGGTTCGAGTCCTGTTCCCGCTATAAACCACTTTTTACCGTTCGTATAAGTTTATTGGCGTTCGTTTCACGCTCAACTCTTCAGAGTTTGTTCGTAGATGGGCGCCATTTTTCATGACAATTCGTCGACGTTGCTACACGGGTTGCTACACAGCGCCCATTTCCTCACCTTCGGCTGACAGATCACTTCTCCCAAAAAGTGTCGTTGGATATGTAGCAACCGTATAGCAACGCTATTTTTTAAGCGAGTGTTTTCTTCTTAAATTTTCCCGCTCGGTGAATCTCATAAACTGGCTCGTAAAACCATTCGAGACAGATATAACAGTGATGGATTATAACATTTTTCTTTGACATTTCCAGGCTTTTTGTGTAGCAATCTAGAATTTTGGGAGCTGACAGGGGCGGGCGAGAAGACGTCTCTCGCCCGCCCCTGTCAAAAAGGGAAGGAAGATGCAAAAGAGGTTGCTTGTGTCCTCGGGCGCACTTCTAGACTTCTTCCACCTCATATACTATGCCCCGGAATCTGGTGCTGCTAGCTATGCCTAAATTGGTGGCATCTTGCGCAGTAGCCTGACCTTGAGGCGATTGGAACGCCTGCTGGAGCGCCTCTATGCTGTCCCACTCTAACTCAGCTATCCAGTAATAGGGTTCTTCTCCACGAACGGCAGTCGCGTGATGGCCAATCGTGTAGCGTCGCAGGCCAGGTAATTGTTTGATCAATGGGATCTGCACGTCGCGATAGTGGCGCTCAAAGGCCTCGGGATCTTGTGGCGTATTCCAAAGCACAAGAAATTTGACCATATAGTCCTCCCTGGTATGTTCTACAAATTATCGTGGTGTCGCTTCCTGAAGGGCTGTAACACTCATCTTCTCCTGGGCTGGATCATTCTGCCCTTTTTTGGGAGATCGCAGCAGCGAGACAGACAGCAATGTCGCGATTGCCATCACCACAAGAGCCGATACTGATACGACAAAGGCTCGTCCATAGGGCAGAGCGGACAGGCGAGCAATCTGTCCGGGGGTGGTGGACCCCAACACTTCGAAGAAGATGACTCCTATCACTGCGACTCCTATGGCGTTAGAAAGCTGAACTGCGGTCGTCAATAAGCCTGAAGCTGCACCGGCATCCTGAGATCGGATATCGCTCAACACGACGTTCATCAGAGGGGCGCCGATCATACCTCCACCCAGACCGAAGACCAGCAGAGGCAGGAGCAATTGATCCTGCGGTATTCGCATTCCAGCTTGTAACACAGCCATGATGATCCAAAGTTCTCCTATGCCCATCACCAGCGCCCCGCTACGCAGCACCCACTTGCCTCCTATGAGGGACACAACACGTGGGACCAGCAGTGAAGTGAAGAAGAAACCCAGGCCTATAGGCAGGTAAGTTAGCCCGGCAACCAGGGGTGAGAAGCCAAGCCCAAATTGCAGGTAGAGTGCGAGTGTAAAGAACAGAGCGCCATTGGCACTATAAAAAACCAGGGCCGTGAGCATGCCTAAAACAAAGTTGCGCTGTCGGAACAGAGCAAGCGGTACGAGTGGCGAGCCTCCCTGTCGAGTCAAACGGTGCTCATAGAACACAAAGAGCGCTAACACTGGCACTGACAAGAACAGAGCAAGGAAGATCCACAGGGGCCAACCAAGATCATGTCCTTCGATCAGTGGATAGGCCAGCAAGAAGAGTCCCACCGTCAAGATCCCCACCCCTATCAGATCCAGGCGGCGAGCACCAGGCTGGGCGAACTCGCGAACCAGAGGAATAGATGCCAGCAAAGTCAGAACGCCAACGGGAACGTTGATGAAAAAGATGCTACGCCAGCCTACATCGAAAACATTACTACCAATGAGGAGGCCTCCGACGATTTGCCCGGCGATGGACGCCAGGCCGAGAGTCGCCCCGTAACAACCTAGCGCAATGACGCGTTGTGGACCGGAAAATGTGACCTGAATAAGCGCGATAACCTGGGGTATCATCAACGCAGCAGAACACCCTTGCACAAGCCGGAAGACAATCAGCATAGTGGCGTTGGGGGCGAAACCACAGAGCAGAGAAGTCAGCGTAAAACTGAGTACGCCCCATTGAAAGAGTCGTTTGCGTCCGTACAGGTCGCCCAGTCGCCCTCCTGTGATGAGCAGCACCGCATAGCAGAGAGTATAACCGGCGATGACCAGCTCAACCTGTGCGAAGGTGCTGTGCAAACTCTGCTGAATCGAGGGGATACCAACATTCACCACAAACATGTCCAGCGTCCCCATAAAGGTGCCGGCGAGAATGACGAGTAATGACCACCAGCGCCGTGAGGAAACTGGTTTCTCAAGAATGTGCATGACCTTTGACCTTTCTATCGTTTGAACTCGATGAGATCCGATAGATCCCCTCTGCGATTTGATTGATCTGAACCATGAATACCATCTCCTTCTTCTGGTAGGATCGTGCTTGTTTCCCAATAGATACTCATGAAACTGTCGTGAAGAGCAAAACGGTGCGGTCTGAGAGGAGGTATTTTCAGCTTGCTCTGACAGATGACACCCACGATTTTGGAACACTTGGACAAGGAGCAAAGAACCTGCACCGTGTGGTAAAATGAGCGTGTTTAGCGCAAGAGTATCGCAGCAGTGGCCTGTTTGCATTGATGAGCCAATTCAAGGATGCACATGCTGAGCAGAAAATACCTCCCATCAGACCGCACCGTTTTGCTCTTCACGACAGTTTTATAAGTAGCTATCCGCCTGGGGACGCTCCGATGAGAGTGGGCGAGCGAAGAGGGGTAGCATACTCAAGGAGAGCAGGTCGAAAAAGATGGGAACACATCCAATAGCCCGGACAGGTGCGAGAGTCCCAGCAAACAGAACTCTCCCCAAAAACATGGCGACCAGAGGAAGTAGTGTGACAGAGAAACACAGGAAGACTGATCACGTTCATGAGGCTCTGATCACAGAGGTTGCTGCCCATAGCCAGTCTGAGAGCGGCCCCTTGATAGAACCCTATCGCAGGGAGTTACTTCTGCACTGTTATCGCCTTCTGGGATCGTTGCACGATGCCGAGGATGCGGTGCAAGAAACCATGCTGCGGGCCTGGAGACATTTTGACACATTTACGGATCGGGGTCCGGGATCGTTGCGTACCTGGCTGTACACGATTGCGACCAATACGAGCCTCGACACGCTCAAGAAACGCTCGTCGCGCACGCTGCCAACCACAACCTCTTCTGCGTCGGACCCATTACTTCCGATTGCTCCCAGGAGTGCCGAGACCCTTTGGCTTGAGCCTTTCCCTGACAGTTGTCTGGCCTCGGCGCAGGAGCAGACGGAGAACCCGGAGGCACGCTATACCAGGTACGAGAGCGTTTCATTGGCCTTCCTCACGGCTCTTCAGTTGCTGCCCCCTCGCCAACGAGCCATCTTGCTGCTCTCAGATGTGCTGGACTGGCGTGCGAGCGAGGTTGCGCACCTCCTTGAGATCTCGGTAGGAGCGGTGAAAAGCGCTCTGCGCCGCGCCAGGGTGACGTTGGAGAAAAACTATCAACGCCAGCAGCCTGAGAGGGTGCAATTCGGTTGCACGGATGCCTCCATCAACTCGTTGCTCTCGCGCTATCTGCACGCGTGGGAAACTGACGATGTGGATGGACTCGTGGCGCTGCTGAAAGAAGACGCGACATTTTCTATGCCACCAGTTCCTTCGTGGTATCAGGGACGAGAAGCCATTCGCACCATCCTGCTTGCCGCAGTCTTCCCGTCTGGCGTGCAGAAGCGATGGCGTTTATATTTGACACGTGCCAATGGACAGCCAGCAGTGGCTTTGTATCGAGCCGATGAAGCGACGGGGGCCTATCGAGCATTCGGGATTCAAGTCATCACACTTGATGATGTGCGGCTTCCCAGGCAGATTGCTGAGATAACGGCTTTCCTCGGTCAGGAACTGGTCACCTCCTTCGGATTCCCGCTTCAACTCTGCCACTAAAAATACGATCCCGCGTTTGCACCTCATTGATTCTCCAAGCACAGCATTGCTTGACCGACGCTCTAGTACTAGAGTTGTAAATGATGAATGAAGAAAAATCATGTAAGGGCAAGATGGCATTGGAATTTGCAGGTATGTTCTCAATGCACTTCTGTTTCACACAAGATCGACGTTCGGCAAGGTTGCAGCTTCTTCAAAAGAGAGATGGTCGGGGATGTACACAATGGTTTCTTCGTTCAAAAGCGCATATTCTGTCAGAAGCCCATCCAGTGTCCCACCGATCTGTGAGGCAAAATGAAAGCCTCCATCAGGGCCATCAATCCACGCCGGGATCTGTGCGGTCGGGTCCCATCCGCCAAAGGGGCCATCAATCCACTTCACGAGGGTGCTCACCGCAACCCGGTCACCAATCTTCGCGCGGGTGACGCCAGGGCCTATCGCCACGATCTCGCCAGCCCCGTCACACAGTTGAATACCGCCCGGCTTGATCGCTAAGGGATACATGCTCTCACGATGCTCTCCGTGAAGTGGCCTATGGCGAAATAGGTGAGAGCAGGCGACGCATCTTTTATCGCCGGGTGTTGCAACATCTACAAGCCGCTTCCGCTCCAGAAGCTCTAATCGCGCACTATGCGCGTTATGCCAAATTCCCTGCTCCAGTAGCAGTTGTAGCACATGAGCACATGATGAAATAGTATCGACATTGACCGATGGGGGGAGGGGTTCTCAACATGAGAAAGAATGGTGTGCTTATGCGCAAGAAAGCAAGTTTGGCTCGTTTCCATCCACCCAAAGCTGAGAAGAAGAGGGGCTGCTGATTTTCAAGAACGGCGGGTGGCCCGAATGCCCAACATTATCCCGAGA